>JAUIBM010000497.1 GCA_030428345.1 Alphaproteobacteria bacterium
AGTTAGCACGTCACATGCAGGCGACCAATCGGAGGCCATCGAAATGCACTCAGTCAGCGCCAATGGCGCGGAGATTCCCGCGCTCGGTTTCGGCACATGGACGCTCAAGGACAAGCAGGCGGAACACCTCGTCGCATCGGCGGTGGAGGCCGGCTACCGCCATATCGACACAGCCTCCGCCTATGACAATGAGGTGGATGTCGGCAAGGGCATTCGCCGTTCAGGCATCGACCGGGATGAACTTTTCGTCACGACGAAGGTCTGGCACACCGACCTTGCGGACGGGCGATTGCAACAAAGTGCGGCCGATTCGCTCGAACGACTTGGCCTCGATCAAGTGGACCTGCTGTTGATCCACTGGCCGCCGACCAACGGGCCGACGGTGGAAGAGGCGGTTGCCGCGCTCAATGACGCAAAAGACCGCGGATATGCTCGCCATATCGGCGTATCGAACTTCCCGACGGCCCTGCTTGCGCGCGCGCTCGCAGTCACCCGCCATCCGCTTGTGGCGAACCAGTGCGAATATCACCCCTGGCTCAATCAGGATCGAGTGCTGGCGGCAGTGCGCGCGGCCTGCATGGCGTTTGTTTCCTATTGTCCGCTGGCGCGTGCCGGCGACGCCTTTTCGGAGCCGGCGATTGCCGATGCTGCAAGGGCGCATGGCCGCACGCCTGCCCAGATCGTGCTTCGCTGGCACGTGCAGCAGCCTGGCGTCGTCGCCATTCCAAGGACCTCCAATGAGGGCCGCGCGCGCGAGAACATCGCGATCTTCGACTTCGAGCTTGGCGAGGACGAAATGTCGAGGATATCGGCGCTTGGAAAGCAGGCGCACCGGATCTGCGATTTCCAGTTCGGACCTCAGTGGGACCCGGTCTGATCGGGCAGGCTGGCGGACGCGGCGCGGCGCGCGGCGGAAAAGAATTGCCGCCGGATCAGGACCAGCAGCACCAGCGCCGTTGAAACCATGAAGGCGATGGGCCCCAGAAACCAGCCCATGTAGCTGATCGCGACGAAGATCGCGCGCAGGCCCGAGTTGAAGTGGTGTCCGGCCTGGACGTTGAGGGCCGCCGCACGCTCAGCCTGCGCCATGCGCTCCTCGGCCTTTCCCTCCACATTTGCCTCCGGAACCGCGCCGACGGCGATGGAGCAATAGTTGAACAGGCGATAGGACCAGCCGAACTTGAAGAAGGAATAGGCGAAGATCAGGGCGAGCCCCAGCAGCTTGACGTCCCAGACAGCCTGCGAGACGGGCGTCTGGAAGGGCAGGTCGCGATAGAGCCGCATCGCCGCGTCCTCCGAGCCGAGCATCGCGAAACAACCGCCGATCGCCAGGATCGCGGTCGAGGCGAAGAAGGCCGTGCCCTGCTGCAGGCCGGAGAGGATCGCCGTATCGACCATGCGCAGATTGCGGCCGGCCATCACGCTCATCCACTGGCGGCGCTGGACATCCATGGCGCGCGTCAGGCTGAGATCGCGCCATCGGCTGCCTTTGAGCAGCCACGAATAGGCCGGCCACGCCATCGCGAAGAACATTGCCGCGACGAGGTCGAGGGTCGAGAACTCGTAGAGAATCTGCATTAAATTTCGCGCCTCCACGCGCAATTTACCTCGAAATGGTCGTTTTTGCACTGCACTATCGCAGACTTGCACATCGACGGGCTTTCCGCCGGTGCGGCGGGGTCGTCGAAGTTAAACGATTGAATTATTTGAGGCTGTTGCGGATGCTGTTCTCGCTTGCTGCACTGCGGCCGTCGCCTGCCGATTTCTTCGCGCTTGCGATATCGCGTTATTGGGCATATACGACTCACCCTAATGAAGCCGAGATCGGGAACAACCTGACCGCTTCTTAACAGGGATGTCATTTTTCATGGACGAAATTACGATGCGAGGCAGGGCCGGCGGCTCTGTCTGGGCGGTCGCAGCTGTCGCTGTGTCCTTGTTCCTGGCGGCTGTTGTGGTCACTGGAATGTTCCGGGCGCCGGAGGTGGTCATAGGCTCGACTGCAGCAAATTAGCCGCCGGTGCCATTCTTCGCTCCCGGCTCGCGCTTTCAGGCCGTCGCGCCTTGCGCCTTTTGACGGCGCGGTAGATGGTTGGTGCAGGAGGAGCCCATGACGATCATCCCGGTAAAGGAACTGGTCGATCGCGCCAATCGCGAGATCGAGACGCTCACCCCCGATGCGGCGCTTTCAGCGCAGGGCGGTGGGGAGGCCATACTGGTCGACATACGCGACATTCGCGAACTGGGCCGTGAGGGCCGCGTCGCAGGCGCAGTGCATGCGCCCCGCGGCATGCTCGAGTTCTGGTTCGATCCCTCCAGCCCCTATCACCGTGAGGTCTTTGCCGACGGCCAGCGCAAATATGTGCTGTTCTGCGCCGCCGGTTGGCGGTCTGCGCTGGCGACCAAGGCGCTCAAGGACATGGGGTTCGGGAACATCGCCCATGTCGATGGCGGGTTCGCTGCCCTCAAGGAGGCCGGCGCGGTGATCGAGGACGCTTCCTCGCGTCCTGGTTCGTGAAGCCATCGCGTCAAAAGCTGTGGGTCGTGGTTCTTGCCGCTTCCGGCCGCGGCGCGCCGCAGTCTAGTCTGGGATCATGACCCTCAATCTAGTCAAGCTTTGCGTCGGCGTCTCGGCGCTTGAAGAGCTCGAAGAATGGATCGTCGAAAGCTCCCGGCGGCGCCTCGCGCTCGGCGAGCCGGACGAGCATATCCACACCACCCGCATGTTCCCCAAACGCGTCGATGAACTGCTGGACGGCGGATCGCTCTATTGGGTCATTCGCGGCAATGTCCAGGTCCGCCAGCGCTTTGTCGACATTCGACCGGTCACCGGCGCCGATGGCGTCGGTCGGTGCCAATTGGTGCTCGAGCCGGTTCTGAGGCTGACGCAATGGCAGCCGCGCCGCGCCTTCCAGGGATGGCGCTATCTGGAGGCGAAGGATGCACCGCCGGATCTTTCGGCCCATGCCGACGCGGAAGGGTTGCCGCCTGACCTGCAGGTGGCCTTGCGCGATATCGGCGTCTATTGAGTCAGGGATGGTCGCCTGCGGGTGCCTGCGGAAGCCTTTGCGCAGCGCGGGTGCTGTCGTGGATCAGGCGCAGGCCCGTCGGGATTCCGGTGCGCCAGTGCCACCGCCAGTACCCGATCAGGAAATC
>JAUIBM010000498.1 GCA_030428345.1 Alphaproteobacteria bacterium
TCCTCCCGCGGAAGGGGAGGTTCGCTTCACCATCAAGGGCGGCTCCTATCTCTGCGCCGAAAATTACTGTCACCGTTTCCGGGCCTCGGCTCGTCAAGCCCAGGAGGCGGGGCTACCCACCAATCACATCGGCTTCCGCGTTGTTTATGATGAGGGCCAGGCGAGGAAGGGCTAGGAGAGAGACGAATGAGCGAAAAGGGCGGTTGCCTCTGCGGTCAGTTCAGTTACACGTTCCCCCGGGAGGCGGTGGTGTCGTCGCACCATTGCCACTGCACCGATTGCCAAAAGATGACCGGTAGCGGCAAGGCCACCATCATCATGGTGCCCACGGAGGTGCTGGAAACGACCGGGGAGCTCAAGACCTACACGGTCACGGGCACGGACGGCGGGCGGGTGACGCGGGGCTTCTGCCCCACCTGTGGGTCCCAGGTGCTGAGCTACCTCGAGGGCATGGACGCGCTGAAGTTCATCAAGGCCGGAACCCTCGAGAACAGCGACTGGGTGACCATCGCCTCGAGCTTCTGGTCGAGTACGGCCCGGGCCTGGGATCCGGTACGCGCCGATGCCCAGGCCTTTGAGAAAAACCCCAGCAGCGTTTAGGCGCTTTTCGCCGCCTGGGTGATCACCAGCTTGCCGGCGATGGCGCCGGAGAGCTGATCCTCAAGGGCGGACACCACCGCCTCTAGGGGGCGGGCGTCCACCGGAGGCGCCGTCAGCGCTCCGCTTTCCAGGAGCGTGCGCAGGCGCGCACGGCGTCCGTCATGTCACTCGGCCTGGCGGCAATTGGAGGACAGTCCCGCATGACGCGCCTGGTTGGCATTCGCTTTTTCGCCCTCGCGGCGGGCCTTTTCATCGCCTTCACCCTGGTCTCGACCGATTTTGCAGACGCGCGTCGCGCCGGCAGCTTCGGGAGTTTCGGCTCGCGCGGCTCGCGAACCTTTTCGGCCCCGCCGGTCACCCGCACCGCTCCGAAGCAGACGGCGCCGCTGGAGCGCACGATGACGCCCAGCCAGGCGCCGAATGCGGCTCAGCAGCGCGGCGTGGCGCAGAACCGCCCCGGCCTGTTCGGCGGCATGGGCGGCTCCCTGCTTGGCGGTCTCGCGCTGGGCGGCCTTGTCGGCATGCTGCTCGGGAACGGACTGGGCGGCATGGCGGGCGCATTCGGCCTTGTGCTGCAACTGCTGCTGATCGGATTGCTGGTGAGTTTCGCGATGTCGTTCTTCCGATCGCGCAATGCGGCGGCCGGCGGCGCGGGATTTGCCGCGCCCGGATTTGGCCGCGACCCGTCCCGCCGCGAGGCGGCCGACGCGGCCGGGCGAGGGGGATTTGAAATGCCTTCCATCGGCGGTGGCGGGGCTGGTGGGCGCGCCGCACATGCGATGCCGACCTCGCAGATCTCGCTGGCCCAGGACGACCTCGACACCTTCGAGCGCCGGCTGGCGGAGGTCCAGGACGCCTATGGGCGCGAGGATCATGCCGACCTTCGCCGGCTGAGCACGCCGGAAATGGTCTCGTTCTTCTCCGAGGAACTCGCCGACAACGCCAAGCGCGGCGTTCGCAACGAGGTCCGGGACGTGCGCCTGGTGCAGGCGGATGTTGCTGAGGCCTGGCGCGAGGGCGACCAGGACTACGCCACGGCCGCATTCCGCTACGAATCGGTGGATGTCATGCGCGACCGCGATTCGGACCGGATCGTCGAGGGCGACGAGCGCCTGAGCGAAACCACCGAATTGTGGACCTTCGTGCGCCCTGTCGGCGGCGAGTGGAAACTGTCGGCGATTCAGGAGGCCTGATCGCATCCTGCCGGGGCCGCGAACCGGCGCCAAACCGCCCGCGCAACGGCAAGTTGGCCTCCACAGCCTTGCATTCCGCGCAGGTAGCTTTACCAATCGCGTGATTTGAACGAGGAGGCCGCCATGTTCCGCTGGGGAGTTCTGTCAACCGCCAAGATCGCGCGCGAGCAATTGCTGCCGGCGATCCAGGATTCCGAGAACGGCGTGGTGAGCGCGATCGCCAGCCGCGATCACGAGCGCGCCCGCGCGCTGGCCGACCGGTTCGGCGCGCCCCTGGCCTTTGGCTCCTACGAGGAATTGCTGGCTTCGCCCGATGTCGACGGGGTCTATATTCCGCTGCCGACCTCCCAGCACATCGAATGGACGCTCAAGGCGGCTGACGCCGGCAAGCACGTCCTGTGCGAAAAGCCGATCGCGCTCAAGGCGGACGATATCGCGCCGCTGATCCAGGCGCGGGGCCGCAACGGCGTGCTGATCAGCGAGGCCTTCATGGTGACCCATCACCCGCAATGGGTGAAGGTGAGGGAGCTTGTCGCCTCCGGCGCCATCGGCCGCTTGCGCCATGTCGCCGGCGCCTTCTCCTATTTCAACGATGACCCCGGCAACATGCGCAACCGGCTGGAACTGGGCGGCGGCGGCCTGCCCGATATCGGCGTCTATCCGACCGTGACGACGCGGTTCGTCACCGGCAAGGAGCCGCTGCGCGTCCAGGCGGTGGTCGAGCGCGATCCGGAAAACGGCACCGACACCTATGCCAGCGTGAAGGGCGATTTTGGCGATTTCGAGCTCAGCTTCTATTGCTCCACGCGCATGGCGCTGCGCCAGCACATGGCCTTCCACGGCGAAAAGGGGCTCATCGAGGTGCACGCGCCGTTCAACGCCGCCGATTATGGCGATGTGCGGGTGACGCTCCACTCGGCCAATCACGGCGAGGGACGCGAGTTCCGCTTTCCCGGAGTGCGGCAATACAGGCTGGAAGTTGAAGACTTCGTGCGCGCGGCCCGTGGCGAGCGCGCCCATGTCTTCACGCTGGAAAGCTCCGTATTGAACCAGAGGGTGATCGACGCCATCTACCGCGCCGGCGAGCATGACGGCTGGGAACAAGTGTGATCATGGCGGATACGATCGCGATCGAGGAGACGGAGAGCAAGGGGCGTTATGTCTACCGGGCCGATGGCGGGCCGGAGGCGGAGATGACCTTTTCCAAGGCCGGGGACACGATGATCATCATCGATCATACCGAAGTGCCCGATTTCTATCGCGGCAAGGGCGTCGGCCTGATGCTGGTGGAGCGGGCGGTGAGCGACGCGCGCGCCTCCGGCAAGAAGATCATTCCGCTGTGCCCCTTCGCCGCTGCGCAGTT
>JAUIBM010000499.1 GCA_030428345.1 Alphaproteobacteria bacterium
GGTGCGGCCCGAATATGAGCGCCGGCTCTATCAGGAGATCATGGCGGCGGGCGCGGAATTCGACATCGTCAATTTCGGCATGCGGGCGTTGCTGTCGATGCGGCTCGACAAGAATTTCCCGACCTGGTACCGCGAACTGCGCCCGATCTACGGGCCGTTCGAGGCCGGAATGGACCGCTTCGTCGATCTTGCCAAGAACGATTTCATCGGCCGCGAGGCGGCGATGGAGGAGCAGCGCACGGGCGGAAAGCTGCGCCGGGTCTGCATGGTGGTGGAGGCCGACGACGCCGACGTGCTGGGCGACGAGCCGATCTGGCACGGCGACAATGTGGTGGGATGGGTGACCTCGGGCGGCTACGCCCACACGGTGGAATGCTCGCTGGCGCAGGGCTATCTGCCCAGGGAACTGGCGGGCGAGACCGGCGAGGGCGCCTTCGAGATCGAGATCATCGGCGAGAAGCGCAAGGCGAGGATCATCACCGAACCGCTGTTCGACCCCAAGGGCGAGCGCATGCGCGGGTAGCAATCCTCAGGTAACGGAGGCACGGGCGACGCAGTCTTCGCTCGGGCCTTGCCGTCCGCAGCGCAGGCTATTCACGCGCTGGCGCGATTGAATCGTCGAGCACGGTGAGGCTCTCGCAAGGTGAGGCGCTCGGGGGGGCCGCACAGATCTTGATAGGGCACGATTCCCCGATCCAAGCTGAGCTAGAATCGCCCGTCGCGGCGTCAGGACCAGGGCGCAGGACATCAGTATGAATGCTAGTCAACCTCTGTTCGCGATAGAAAACGATCGCTCGAGCGATAAATGGTGCATTTGGTGGAATATTTGTAAAGGAACGATTCGCCATCCCTGTTGGATAGATTGAAGAACGACCCGGTCGATGTTAGGTTATCGGAATTGCTGATGATTCCGTCGGCGCTTGACGTAATGGCCTCGCTATATTGGCAGTTGTTCGAATGATAGATGGACAGGATCGTCACGGCGAAACAGAGAAATGCGCCAATTCCGGCAACTAGAAAAACATAAAAATTTCTTCTTGCAATTTGTTTTGAAGCGCCATGTTGAGTTATTGTCATGCCGTATTCCCAATTGAACCCACCACAAGCTCAAAAGTCCGATATCACAACCTAATGGTATCGGCAATGCCTGATGCTCGGTCAGGTTGTCGCAACTTTCCCCGATTGCCTCAAGACGACGGATAAGCGTAAGGCATGGTGTTTGCGCGGTTGTTTTCGCACGAGGCCGGATGTTGCAGGCGGCCGATTTGCAGGAGGAAAGAATGAAGGACGATTTCGCCAACCAGATCGCCTATGTGAGCGGTGCAGGGAGGGGCTTCGGCCGCATGGTCGCCGAGCGGCTGGCGGCCCGAGGGGCAAAACTGGTCGTTACCGACATCACCGATGAACTGCTTGGCGGGACGATAGACGCCATTCGCAGGGCGGGCGGGACAGCGGACGGTCTGGCGGGCGATATCGCCAGCGAGGATACGGCCCGGGCCATCGCGCGTCTGATCGAGGAGACGCATGGCGGTCTCGACATCGCGATCAACAATGCCGGCATCGCGCAGCCGCAAACCCGCCTTCACGAGACCGAATCAGCCTTGTTCGAGAAGATCATCGCGGTCGATCTGACCGGCGTGTTCTACGCGATGAAGCACCAGATCCCGTTGTTGTTGAAGCATGTGGGCGCAACCGGCGCGCAGGGCCGCATTCTCAACGTCGCCTCGGCGGCGGGGTTGATGGGCTCGCCCATGCTGGCCGCCTATTCGGCCGCCAAGCACGGCGTCGTCGGACTCACCCGCTCGGCGGCTGTCGAGTACGGCCGCAAGGGATTGCGGATCAACTGCATCTGCCCGGCCTTCACCAAGACCGACATGGTTATGAAACCATTGGAGGATTCGCCGCATGGCCGGCAGAAGGCCGAGGCCAACATGACCGCGTTCAACCCGATGCAGCGGCTGGGCGAGGTCGAGGAAGTGGTGCAGGCGATGCTGTGGGCGGTCTCCGCCGAAAACAGCTTCTTCAATGGCCAGGCGCTGGCGATCGACGGCGGCCTGAGCGCCTGACGCAACGATCCGCGTTGCGCGGCGAGGATGGTCCGGCGCGCCAGGTTTGCGCCAGACTTGAAATTGTTGCCGCTTTTGTGGTGAATGCGGCCTGCTGGGGCAAGCAATCCGATCAACCGATCCCGGGACGAGGAAGCAAACATGAAACTGAAGACTGTCACCACCGCGTTGCTGGCGCTGGTCGTTTCCGTGGCGGCCTATGCGCCGCCGAAATCGGCGGAAGCCGCAGAAGTCTATCTGATCCGCGGATTTGCCAATGTGTTCTCGCGCGGCGTGGACCAGATGGCGGCGCAGTTGCGGGCGCGCGGCGTCAACGCCAAGTCCTATTCGAACGGCCAGTGGTCCGGCCTGGCCAAGGACATCATCAAGCGCAGCAAGCAGGGCAAGGTGTCCTATCCGATCGTGATCGCCGGCCATTCCGTTGGCGGGCAGGAAGCTCCGCGCTTCGCCGACACCCTGGCCAAGGCAGGGGTTCCGGTTGCGCTGGTGATCGGCATCGATCCCGGCTTCGCCCCGCCGCCGCCGTTCAGCGCCGGTTCGCCGCGCGTCGTCGATTTCTGGATCAAGGGCAGCGCCCGCGGCAATCCCTATCGCTCGACCGGCGGCTTTTCCGGCACGATCGAGAACATCGACATCCGCTCCTTCTCCAATGCCGACCATGTCGGCATCGACAAGGATCCGGCCGTTCAGTCGCGGATCGTCAATCTGATCATGGCCTCCGTCGGCGGCTGACCCGCGCAATTGCTTCCCACCGCGCCGGTCGACGGCGCGGAATGGCTCGCTCGCCGGAGCCTACAGCTCCTGCAGCACCGCCTCGGCGCTGGACACCTCGAAGGCACCCGGCTGCTCGACGTTGAGCGCCTTGACCACGCCGTCCTCGACGACCATGGCGTAACGCTGGCTGCGCGTGCCCATGCCGAAGCCGCCGGCGTCGAAGTCGAGGCCGAGCGCCTTGGCGAGTTCGGCGTTGCCGTCGGCCAGCATCATGACCTTGTCGCCCACATTCTGGTTCTTGCCCCAGGCGTCCATGACGAAGGCGTCGTTGACCGAGACGCAGGCGATCGCGTCGACGCCCTTGCCCTTGA
>JAUIBM010000500.1 GCA_030428345.1 Alphaproteobacteria bacterium
GCCTTTCCGCGGGGCTCGAACAGCCCATGCTGTCCTATCTCATCGAAATGGCGGCGCAGGAGGCAGGCGACGGGGTCAATGCCGCCAGCAGGCGTTCATGAGTCTGCCGGCGCCACGATAGCGGCGCCGCGCTTCATGAATGAAGGATTGAAACCCGGTTGCCGCCGTGGCGTTCCAGCTTTCCGGCCAGGGACAGTTCCAGCAGCACCAGTTGAACCTCGCCGGCCGAGGCCCCCGTGAACCGGATGATGTCGTCGATTTCGCAGGGTGCCGGCCCGAGCGCGTCGACAATGCTCTGGCGGATATCGGCCGTCGCCGCCGCAGGGGCAGCGCCCGCTTCATAGGCGACTTCCTGCGGTTCGCCCATGTCGAAGGGCAGGCGCGGCTCGCGCCCGTCCATGGGTTCGAGCGCCTCGAGCACGTCCTGTGTCGAAGTGACGAGCGTCGCGCCCTGCCGGATCAGGTGATTGGCGCCCTCGGCGCGCGGGTCGAGCGGTGAGCCGGGAACCGCGAACACGCCGCGTCCGTTCTCGCCGGCAAGCCTTGCGGTGATGAGCGATCCGGAGCGCTTGGCCGCCTCGACCACGATCACGCCGAGCGAGAGCCCGGCGATGATCCGGTTCCTGCGGGGAAAATCGATGGCGCGGGGCTTCCATCCGATCGGCATTTCGCTGACCAGCGCGCCGCCGGCCGAAACGATCTGCGCCGCAAGGCCGGCATGTTCAGGCGGGAAGGGGATGTCGACGCCGCCGGCAAGCACGGCCACCGTACCTGTTTCGAGCGCGGCGTGGTGGGCGGCGGCGTCGATCCCGCGCGCCATGCCGGAGACCACGCAATTGCCGGCTTCGCCAAGCTCGCGGGCGAAACGGCTCGCGAGCTTCTGGCCGGAAATCGAGGCGTTGCGCGATCCCACGATGCCGACCGCCCGCCGCGACAGCATGGCTGCCTCGCCCTTGACGCAGAGCAGCGGCGGCGGATTGTCGAGGCCTCGCATCAGCGGCGGATAATCCGGCTCGTTCAATGCGACAAAGCGAGCGCCCAACCGCGCCGCCGCATCCATTTCTGCGAGTGCGTCCTGTCGCGAGGCGATCCGGATGCGGCCCGCCGTGCCTCCGCGTTTGGCGAGGTCGGGAATCGCCTCAAGGGCAGCCGCCGCCGAGCCGAAATGGCCGATAAGATCGCGAAACGTGGCCGGTCCGACATTGTCGCTGCGGATCAGCATCAGCCAGTTCAGGCGTTGTTCGTCGCTCAGCGCCCGGTTGCCGGAAGGGGGTTTCGGCGCGCCGCGCGGCAAGGCTTCAGCCCTTCGTGCCGATGCGGCTCTCGGAGCCGGAGGCGAGCCTGGCGATGTTCGCGCGGTGCTTGACCCAACTGGTCGCGGCGAGCACGACAAACAACAGCGCCGCCATGGCGTTGCCGCTCGCCCAGAGGATCACCGGCGAAAGCGCCGTCGCAACCAGCGCAGCGAGCGAGGAGTAGCGCGTGAACAATGCCACCGCTATCCAGATGACGGCAAAGCCGAGCGCCGCCTTCCATGAAACCGCAATCAGGATGCCGAGAAACGTCGCGACGCCCTTGCCGCCCTTGAAGCCCAGCCAGACCGGAAAGCAATGGCCCGCGAAGGCGCCAAGACCGGCATCCTGTCCCCAGAAGTGAGCAGCGAGCAGCACGGCGGCGGTGCCCTTCAGGGCGTCAAGCAGCAATGTGCCTGCGGCAAGCGGCTTGTTGCCGGTGCGCAGCACGTTGGTCGCGCCAATATTGCCCGAACCGATCTTTCGCACGTCGCCGAGGCCGGCCATGCGGGTCAGCAGCAGGCCGAAGGGGATCGATCCGAGCAGATAGCCCAGCACCAATGCGGCCAAAGGGATGATGACAGACCCTTGCATGCGTTCGCCCCGAATTGCGGCCTGACCGAACTGCTATTTTGCAGTGTATACTGTGCGGCCTGCGACCATGGTTTGCAACACCCTGCCGCTGAATCGCGCGCCCTCGAACGGGGTGTTCTTGGAGAGTGAAACGATCTCTCTTTCCTGCACCTGCCATGGCATGCCGACATCGACGATGGCAATATCGGCGACGCCGCCGGGTTTGAGATGCCCGCCTGCCAGACCGAAGATTTCGGCGGGCCGGCGCGACAGGCATTCCACCAGCCGCGACAGGGGCACGTGGCCGTTGTGATAGAGCCGTAACGAGGCGGCGAAAAGCGTTTCGAGGCCGATGGCGCCGTCGGCGGCTTCCGAGAACGGCAGCCGCTTGGTGTCCACGTCCTGAGGATCGTGGCTCGACACGATGATGTCGATGGTGCCGTCCGCCACCGCCTCGACCATCGCCATCCGATCCTCCTCGGCGCGCAGCGGCGGCGATAGACGGAAGAATGTCCGGTAGCGGCCGACATCGTTCTCGTTCAGCGAAAGATGATTGACCGAAACGCCGGCCGTCACGTTCAGGCCTTTGACCTTGGCCGCTGCGATCGCGCGGCACGAGTCCGACGTGGAAAGCTTCGCGGCGTGGTAGTTTCCGCCCGTCAGCGCAGCGATCTTCAGATCGCGTTCCAGAGGGATCGTCTCGGCCTCGCGCGGAATGCCCGACAGCCCGAGCAATGTCGCGACAAGGCCCTCGTTCATCACGCCATTGGATGCGAGGTCGCGGTCATTGGTTTCATGCGCGACGACCAGGCCGAAGTCGCGGGCATAGGTCATCGCCCGTCGCAGCACGAGCGCGTTTCGAAGGGTGCGCCGTCCCTCGGTGACCATCACCGCCCCGGCCTCCTGCAACAGGCCGAATTCCGAAATTTCCTGGCCTTCCAGCCTTCGCGTGATGGCGGCGGCCGGATAGACCCGCACGACCGCATTGTCGCGCGCCGCGCGGCGAACGAAATCCACCAGCGCGACATCGTCGATCACCGGATCGGTCTCCGGCATCATGATGAAGCCGGTAACACCGCCTGCCGCCGCGGCCCGACTGGCCGAAGCGATCGTCTCGCGATGTTCGCCGCCCGGTTCGCCCACATGGACCCTGGCGTCGATGAGGCCCGGCAGGATGTGAAGCCCCCGCGCATCGATGCGAGCGGCGCCCTCGGGCGCGCCGGTCTCGTGGCCGTTCCGATGGACGGCCTTCACCTTGCCGTCTTCGATGAGGACGGAGGCCG
>JAUIBM010000501.1 GCA_030428345.1 Alphaproteobacteria bacterium
AAGCGCCATCTCGACATGGCCTATGCCCATATCCGCTATTCCGACAAGCCTTTCATGGGGTCGGTCACCGCTCCGGAAAGGGCCGAGGACACGGTCGAAATGGCGCGACTGCTGTTCGGCGCTGAATTTGTCGACGCCAATTGCGTGCTCGTCAGCCTGGTCAATTGCAACTCGCCGCTGGTCCTCGACTCGACCATGCTGGGCGCGCTCAAGGTCTACGCGAAGGCCAATCAGGCGACGATCATTTCGCCCTTCATCGTCGGCGGGGCGATGAGCCCGGTCACGGTCGCGGGAACGCTGACCCAGGTCCTGTGCGAGGCGACGAGCGCCATCGCCTTCACCCAGCTTTGCCGCCCCGGCGCGCCGGTGATCTTCGGCACCTTCGCCACCTCGATCTCCATGCAGTCTGGCGCGCCGTCCTTCGGCACGCCGGAGCCGGCGCTCGTGCTGCTCGGCGCGGCGCAGTTCGCCCGGCGCTACAATCTGCCGTTCCGCTCCGGCGGGGCGCTGACCGGCGCGAAGCTGCCGGACGCGCAGGCCGCCTATGAAAGCGCCAACACGCTGTGGCCGGCGATGAATGGCGGCGTCAATTTCATGCTGCACGCAGCCGGCTGGCTGGAAGGCGGTCTCGTCTCTTCCTACGACAAGTTCGTGATGGATTGCGACCAGTTGGCGATGCACCAGACGATGGCGGCCGGCGTGGACATGAGCGAGAACGGACAGGCCATGTCTGCGATCCGCGAAGTTGGACCCGGCAACCATTATCTGGGCTGCACCCACACGCGGGAGAATTTCCAGAGCGCCTTCTTCGTTTCCAATGTCGCCGACAACAACTCCTTCGAGCAATGGGAAGTGGAGGGCGGCCTGCGCTCGGAGGAGCGCGCCAACCAGATCGCCCGCAAATGGCTCGACCAGTATGAGGCTCCGCCTCTCGACGCCGGCATCGATGAGGCGCTGCGCGATTTCATCGTGCGCAAGAAGGATTCGATGCCCGACGCCTTCACCTGAAAACAGGACGGCGCGCCAGAGGCTCACACCCGGTCGATCGTGGGCGACAAGATCGTAAGGAGCGTCTGGCGGCTTAATCTGGACGATTGAAGGGCATGCGCGCGCGCCGGAAGGAAATCGAGGACATCGTTTCGGGCGGCCTTGCCACCAACGGGCTGGCGGCGGCGGGCTGGTTCCGAATCGAGCCGGGGGACCTGCCGTCCGATACGCATGCAAGTTTTGCCGGAGCGCCGGCGCTCCTTGTCGGCAATCGGGGCGGCGCGATGTGGCGGGCATTCTCCGCCGCGTCGGGGCATGGCGACGGACGGGAAACTCCGCTCGACCGTTGGACGGCGCGGGTGATGGGGGAGACCGGCGCCCGGCTTCACCTGCCGCACGCCATGCTGTTTCCCTTCGGGGCGACGCTCTGGCCGTTCCAGCGATGGGCGCGGCGGGCGATGGGCATCGGTCCTTCTCCGCTCGGCATTCTCATTCACCCGCAATTCGGACTTTGGCATGCGCTGCGCGCGGCGATCGTCTTTCCCGGCGTCGATATCAAGCCGCCCCGGCTCGAACCTGTCGCGCATCCGTGCGAGCGATGCGACGACAAGCCATGCCTTTCCGCCTGTCCGGTGGGTGCGTTTGACGCGCAAGGCTTTGCCGTCGCCGCGTGCCGGGAATATCTGCGCCGGTCGGACCGCGATCCCGATTGCATGGATCGCGGCTGTGCGGCGCGGGCAGCCTGCCCGATCGGGCGGGAATGGCGCTATGACGAAGATCAGGTGCGGTTCCACATGGAAAGCTTTGGTGGTTGAGCGGGCGATCATCATTCGCGATCCGGTATCGCGCGACCGGAACGAAAAATTTTCATGGAAAATTTCGCTTCCCCCCCAAGGATCGGTCATGATCGTTCGTCCAATGCTACAGGATGACAATGGCGATCCCACCTGACGCCGGCCTTCGGCCGGATGCAGATCTGGCGGCGGCAAGAGCCGGAGACCGGGGCGCCTTCGCTCGCGTGGTGGCGGCGAATTATGATTTCGTCTTTCGCGTCGCGTGGCGCTGGACCGGCAATCGCGAGGATGCCGAGGATATCGCGCAGGACGTGTGCATGCGGCTCGCCCGGAGCATTCGCGACTGGCGGGGCGAGGGCACGCTGCGCACCTGGCTGTATTCGGTCACCCTGAATGCCGTTCGCGACCATGGCCGCCGCCTCGGTCGCCAGAGGCGGCTTGCCGAGGCCGCGCAGATACATGCGCTCGTCGAGGGGGGCACGGCCTTGCCGGAGCCGGCTGAAGACCCGGCCGAGGCATTGTGGCTCGCCGTCCGGGAATTGCCGCAGCAACAGCGCGACGCCGTATTGTTGGTGCATGGCGAGGGGTTGAGCCATTCGGCGGCGGCGCAGGCCATGGGCTGCGCGGAGAAAACGGTTTCGTGGCACATCCACGAAGCGAGAAAGCGGCTCAAGCAGATGCTCGCCGCTGGAGGCACGTCATGAGCGATCACGATTCATTGGACCTGCTGCACTCCGTGCCGGCGCCCGAGGCGTCGCAGCAGGCGCGCGAGGCGGCGATCGCCCGCGCGATGGCGGAATTCGACCAGGCGAAAAAAACTTCCTCCGTCGCCCAAGGATGGGGCAGGGGATGGCGTCTCATCTTCGGGGCATATGAAACCTGGAGACTTTCCATGACCAGCAAATCGCTTGCCGGCCCGGCGCTCGCCACCCTTCTTCTCGTACCGGTGGCGGGCCTGGCCACCTGGGAATATGTGAATTCCAATGCGCCCCAGACGGCCGATCGCAAATCGCAGAAGGAAATGGAGCGCGCCCGCGCCGCACTGCAAGACGACGCCTCCGCCCGTCGGGATGTAGCGCTTGAAGAGCTTGTGACAGCATTGCGGAAGGAACCCGCCCCTGCGCCGCAGGTTTCCGCGGCCGAAATCGTCAAGTCGCTGTCGCCGCAAGCGCCCGGACGGGCGCAGACGCGCAGTTTCATGCAAGGGGGACGGGTCGCGCCGTTGGTTGCTCTCTCGCCCGAGCCCTCGCCCAGGCAGGCGCAGAACCGCGACAGGCTGGAGAGTTTTTCGACCAATCCGATCAAGCGGGTGGCGGAAGACCCCGTTTCCACCTTTTCGATCGATGTCGACACCGCGTCCTACGCC
>JAUIBM010000502.1 GCA_030428345.1 Alphaproteobacteria bacterium
CGTTGGTCCCTGCCTCGTTGACGCATCCCGTCAGCGCCAAGGCAAGAAAAATCAACAATGGTCGTATCATCAAAAGCTGATCTGCCCTCATGCGGAAAGGTTGCCCCCACGACAAATTCCAACCCGCTGTTCACACAAGATAATGGTCAAAATTTGTGCGCCGAATGGTGGCCGTCAGAACCCGATGCGCCCCCTTGCTTTGTCGACCGATACACCGCAGTGCAGCAGGAGGCAAGCGCTCTCCAAACATACAGAGCGGATGGCGCTGCACCTCCATGCCACATCCATGCGCACCGCACAGCCACACAACAGGATTACCTGTTTTCTTAATATACTTATAATATTTAAACACCAATTCAGACAAAATTTTAGTATTTTCACCTACGTCATCACGCGATAGATACACCAATGAAAACTTCTTGCACGCTTCATACACTCAGAATTTCTTATATTGTACTGTTTTCGATTTTCAAATATCGAGGTGCATTACGATAGGGCAGAGCCGGTGATTGCCGAATACATGTCGCGAGTCTATAGTTGCGGCGCCGCGACTCAGTCCGATGAGGCGCGGCATCTGCATTTTTTTGAAGTTTCAGGGGCAAGCATTTCTATGGACGAGAACGAGAAAGACGTGATTCTCGGAAAAATTGCCAAATGGCATGACAAGGGCGCAAGGATTTTGCTGCGGCGCGGTACATCCGGCAGGGATCGCGTCAAGGTCGTGATGGGACCGTTCGGCTTGTTCACAAAGCGTTTCGACGTCCCCAGCGACACCTATGAAGAGATCAAGGCGATCATCGCCAGCGATTCCACCTCAAATCATTGACCACGATCGCTTCGCGCCATGGAGCGCCCCCGCGAGCATCCTGCGTCGCCATTGCGGTTGACGTGAGACGGCAAGTTTGCCAAGCCGCAACCCATTGCGGCAGGTTCGCGTGAACCCGCCTTGTCTTTCACGACTTTCCGGTGAGCGCCATGTCCGACCCGAAGCTTGCGGCAATGCTTGAAACGATCGCCTCGCTGGTGCGTCGCGGCGGAGAAATCGCCATGACCCATCACGGCAAGGTCTCGGTGACGCAGAAGGCGGACTCCTCCCCCCTCACCGAAGCCGATCTTGCGGTGGACGCGTTTCTTTGCGCGGAACTGGCGGCGGCGTTTCCCGACATTCCGGTGGTAACGGAGGAACGGGCCGCTTCGCACGGCGCCAACCACGGCGCAGGGCGTTTCTTTCTGGTCGACCCGATCGACGGGACCAAGGAGTTCGTCGCCGAGCGTGGCGAGTTCACGGTCAATGTCGGCCTCATCGAGAACGGAGCCCCGATTGCCGGGGCCGTCTGCGCGCCGGCGATCGGCCGGTTGTTTGCCGGAGCCGTCGGCATTGGCGCCTGGGAAGAGCCCAGTTCGGGCGGAGAACGGCGCGCCCTGTCGCTCGCCACCCCCGACAACGACGCCTTGGTGGTTGTGGCGACGCGTTCGCACATGACGCCCGAGACGGAGGCGTTTCTGGCGGCAAACAGGGTCGGACGGCTGACCAATGCCGGCTCCTCGCTGAAATTCTGCCTGCTGGCGGCCGGGGAAGCCGACCTTTATCCGCGCTTCGGGCCGACCATGGAATGGGACACCGCAGCAGGTCACGCGGTCCTTTCGGCGGCTGGCGGAATCGTGGAACGAATTTCCGGCGAGCGGCTGGAATATGGAAAGCCCGGCTATCGCAACCCGTTCTTCATGGCCTATACCCCCGGCGTGATCTTCAACCGCCCTTGAAAGGGCGAAAAAACGGCACGTGACCCCATCATGTTGACACATCTCCAGAGCCTCGAAGCCGAGAGCATCCACATCATGCGCGAGGTGGCCGCCGAGGCCGAAAATCCCGTCATGATGTACTCGATCGGCAAGGACAGCGCAGTGATGCTGCACCTGGCGATGAAGGCGTTCTATCCTGCGCCGCCGCCATTTCCGCTCCTGCATGTCGACACGACCTGGAAGTTTCGCGAGATGATCGCCTTCCGGGACGAAATGGCCTTGCGTCTCGGGATGAAGCTGATCGTCCACACCAATCAGGAGGGCGTCGCCCAGGGCATCGGACCGTTCTCCCATGGCTCGGCGATCCATACCGATGTGATGAAGACGCAGGCCCTCAAGCAGGCGCTCGACAAGTACAAGTTCGACGTCGCCTTTGGCGGTGCGCGGCGCGACGAGGAAAAATCGCGGGCCAAGGAGCGTATTTTCTCGTTCCGCACGGCTGACCACCGCTGGGACCCGAAGAGCCAGCGACCCGAATTGTGGAAGATCTACAATACCCGCAAGGCGCCGGGAGAATCGATCCGGGTGTTCCCGCTGTCCAACTGGACCGAACTCGATATCTGGCAATATATCTGGCTGGAAAACATTCCCATCGTACCGCTCTACCTGGCGGCGGAGCGGCCGGTTGTCGAACGCGACGGCACGCTGATCATGGTGGATGACGACCGGATGCCGCTGCATCCGGGCGAAAGCGCGATGCTGCGAAAGGTGCGGTTTCGCACCCTGGGCTGCTACCCGCTGACAGGCGCCATCGAGAGCCAGGCCGACACGCTGACGGCCATCATTCAGGAAATGCTGCTGACGCGCACCTCCGAAAGGCAGGGGCGCATGATCGACCACGACCAGTCTGCCTCGATGGAAAAGAAGAAGCAGGAAGGCTATTTCTGATGAACGACCAGACGAGCCTGATCGAAGACGACATCGTCGCCTATCTGAAGAGCCACGAGGAAAAATCGCTGCTGCGCTTCATCACCTGCGGCAGTGTCGATGACGGCAAATCGACCCTGATCGGGCGCATGCTGTATGAGTCGAAGATGATCTTCGAGGACCAGATGGCCGCGCTCGAACGCGACTCCAGGAAGGTCGGGACGCAAGGCGAGGACATCGATTTCGCCCTGCTGGTGGACGGACTGGCCTCCGAGCGCGAACAGGGCATCACCATCGATGTCGCCTACCGGTTCTTCTCGACCGTCCGGCGCAAGTTCATCGTCGCCGACACCCCCGGCCACGAACAATATACCCGCAACATGGCGACGGGCGCCTCGACCGCCGATCTGGCGATCATCCTGGTGGATGCGCGCAAGGGGCTTTTGACCCAGACGCGGCGGCACTCCTACATCGTT
>JAUIBM010000503.1 GCA_030428345.1 Alphaproteobacteria bacterium
TACGAGATTCTTCCAGTATGTGATCAAGTGGGCCGTCGCTGAGGTATATCGGCATTTCCAGGCCAAGTTCGGCCTTCAGACCGGCGATCGTGAGTTCGTACTCATCCTCGGGCGAGAACGCGAGATAGGCCCGTCCGCCCGCCGTGTCCAGAACGGGCAGCTTGAGGCCAACCATGCCATGATCGACTGAATAGGGGCTGATATTGTGCGTCGATTCCCGGATCTCCATCCGGTAATCCTTGAAGGTCACCAGATCCAGCGGCCACAGGATTTCCCTGGCAAGCCGCGTCATTTCCGGAACCGCTTCCCGGCACACCCAGTCTTCGTCGCGAAATCCGGAACTGAGGGACTTGGTGTAGAGGGTCGGTCGCCACTTGTCGGAGGAATGGTCCCGCAAGAGAAAATTCATGCCCTCCAGCGTCTCCAGAAGGCGGTAGACGGTCGGCCGCGGTATCCCGGTCTGCTTTGCGATTTCGCCTGCCTTGAGGCCGTTCCATTGGTTCACGCATTGCAAGATATCCAGTCCCCGCTGCAGGGACCTGACCGATTCAAATCCGGACACGACATATCCTCCCAAATCGTCTGCCTGACGGACAGGGTCTTTCGTTTCGACCCTTGGTGCAAGACTTCAGTCTTCCGCGCCCATTTTGTGTCTTGCGGCTCGAGTGGCGCTGTTCTTCCCAACACCTTCCCTGCCATTCGCCAATCCGGCGCGTAGACCTTCTCTCGGGTATGTCCGTTGGACGGACAACGCCGATCTCCTGCAGGCGCCGGGTCGTCCGTCCGGCTAGCCTCGGCCACGATCTTCAAAGGGAGGCGGCAAATGACGCTCAGTTCGCTCGGCTATATCGGTATTCGCTCTTCCAGGACGGATGAGTGGAATGGCTTTGCAACCCGGCTCCTTGGCATGCAGCGGGTGGATCGCGGCGCGGGATCGGCGGCATTCCGAATGGACGACAGAAAGCAGCGCCTGCTGGTGACGGATGAAGGCCCGGAAGGGCTGGATTTCATGGGCTGGGAGGTCGAAACCGCCGAAGCGCTGGACGATCTGGCGAGTCGTCTGGAGAATGCCGGCGTGGCCGTCACCCTCGAACGGTCCTCCCTTGCAGACCAGCGCCTTGTCGGCCGGCTGATTTCGTTCTGCGATCCGGGAGGCAATCGTATCGAGGTGTTCTGCAAGCCGGAGATCGCCAGCGATCCCTTCATTCCCGGAAGGCCGATATCCGGCTTCAAGACGGGAGCGCTCGGGATGGGGCACGCCGTCCTGCATGTGGAGGATGTCGAGGCGCTGCTGCCCTTCTATCGCGATCTGCTCGGCTTCAAGGTGAGCGACTACGGCCTGACGCCCTACAAGCTCTATTTCTTCCATATCAACGGTCGCCACCACAGCTTCGCCATGGTTGGATCGGGCCGCAACGCGATGCATCACTTCATGGTCGAGTTGCAGTCGCTCGACGATGTGGGGCAGGGCTATGATCTGGCGCAGGAGGAGGAGGGCCGCCTCGCCTATACGCTCGGTCGCCACTCCAACGATCACATGATGAGTTTCTACGCCAATTCTCCTTCCGGGTTTTTCGTGGAATATGGCTGGGGCGCGCGGGAGGTCGATCCCGAAACCTGGCAACCGCACGAGACCTTTGAGGGACCAAGCTATTGGGGGCACGAGCGGATTCATCTGCCGGAAGGCTCGCCGCTTCGCGAAAAGATGCACAGGATGCGCATGGAGGCGGCAAGTCGCGGATCGCGTGCGCCCGATCCCGCGCCCAATTGCGCCTGGCTCGAAAGCGTTACCGGGCGTTTGTGATCCGCATCGGGATATGCAGGAGCGGGTGCAGGGCTCCGGGTTGCCGTCGTGAATAAGGGAAGGTCGCGAATATTCCATGAGCATTCCAAGCCGCCAAACTGCGATCATCATCACCGCTGCGGGTGGACCGGAGGTCCTGCAGGTGGCGGAAATGCCGGTGCCGCATCCGGGTCCCAACCAGGTTCTGATCAGGATTTCGGCCGCCGGCGTCAACCGGCACGATTGCAACCAGCGCAGCGCGGGCGTCCATCACGACGGAAATCCGGTGCCGGGCCTGGAAGTATCAGGGGTCGTGGCGGCGTTGGGGGAGGGAGTCACGGAATTCGCGACGGGCGACGCGGTCATGGCCCTGGTACAGGGAGGCGGCTATGCCGAATTCGCGTTAGCTGACGCGGCGCTGGTCATGGTTGTTCCCGATGCACTTGACCCGGTCGCGGCCGCAGGCGTTCCCGAAGCGCTCTTCACTGCGTGGTGGAACTTCTTCGCCATGATGCGGCTGCAACGCGAAGAATTTGCCCTGATTCACGGCGGAACCAGCGGCGTGGGGCATATTGCCCTGCAGGCGATGTCGTCGCTCGGCTACAGGGTCCTGGCGACCGCCGGCAGCGCCAGGAAAGTCAAGGCCGCAGAAGGGTTCGGCGCGTTCGCGGCGTTCAACTATAACCATTCTGATTTGGTCGGGAAGGTTCTTCGCGCGACAGGAGGGGCTGGCATCGGTGCGCTTCTGGACATGTCGGCCGGTGCGCACATGGCCGCGGATCTTGAGATGATGGCCCCGGACGGACGTATCGCGCATCTGTCGGGCGGCGGCGGGGCGGCGCTGAATGTGCCGCTGAAAACGCTCATGGCGAAGCGTTTGTCGATTACCGGATCGCTCTTGCGCCCACTGGCGCTGGAGCGCAAGACTGCGGTCGCCGCCATGATCAGAAGGGATGTATTGCCGATACTCGGGACGAAAGTGCGCCCCTCCGTCGCCGCGCAGTTTAACCTTGAAGATGCCGCCGCGGCCCATCGTGAGATGGAGAAAGGCAGTCACATCGGGAAGATATTGCTGCGGGTTGCCGATCGCTGACGCTTCGCAAATGCCGATCGGGCTTGTCGTGTGGCGATGTGTCCGCGGGGCGGACATCTCCGCCACTGCTTTCGCGCTCAAGATGGCGCCGGGGTAAGCACGCCATCACAGCGAACCTTACCGGAGCATCAACATGCGGATTTCTTCATACAGGCTGGCAGACGGGACGGCGTCCTACGGCGTTTTCGCGGACGGTAAACTGCACGACGCCGGCTCCGGCCTGCGCGCCAAATATGCCGATCTGCGCGCCGTCCTCGCCGCCGGT
>JAUIBM010000504.1 GCA_030428345.1 Alphaproteobacteria bacterium
CGCGACTGAACCCGCGCGGGCAGGGCGAGACGATCGGGGACCATGCGAACGGAAAAGATGGATACCGCCAATACCACCCTCGACAGCGCCGGCGCCATTGCCGGCGATGGTGAAAGCGAGCCTTCAAGTACAAGCGCGGCGGCGCGCGCCGAAACGGCGCAGGCCGCTGGCCAGGCGAATGAGCGGCAGGCCGGCGACAGGCCGGCCGATGGCGCGGGCCGCCCGGAGACCCTCCACGGCAATGATGCGAACGGCTCGACGGCCGGAAACGGCGCGAATGGCGGATGGCTGTCGCGCATATTCCGCGGCAGGCGGCGCGCCGTGCCGAGCTTCCGCGAGGATCTGGCGGATGCCCTGTCCGCCGACACCACCTTGCAGGCCTTCTCGGCCAGCGAGAAGGCGATGCTCAACAACATCCTCCGCCTGCAGGACGTGCGCGTCGAGGATCTGATGATCCCGCGCGCCGACATCGAGGCGGTGGAGACCACCATTGCGCTGGGCGATCTGCTGAAGCTGTTCGAGGATTCCGGCCATTCGCGGATGCCCGTCTATGGCGATACGCTCGACGACCCGCGCGGCATGGTCCATATCCGGGACGTCGTCGCCTACATCACGCGCACGGCCTTGCTTTCCAAGCAGGAAATCGCCGCGCGAAAGACGCCGGCCGCCGCAAATCTGGACCTCAAGAAGGTCAATCTGCAAAGCCCGCTGAGCGCGCTCAAGCTCATCCGCACGGTCCTGTTCGTTCCTCCCTCCATGCTGGCCGCCGACCTGATGACGCGCATGCAGGCCACCCGCACGCAGATGGCGCTGGTGATCGACGAATATGGCGGCACCGAGGGCCTAGTCTCGCTGGAAGACATCGTCGAGGTCATCGTCGGCGATATCGAGGACGAGCACGATTCCGCCGAGGACGAGCCGGTCATCCTCGACAAGGGCGACGGCGTGTTCGTCATCGACGCCAAGGCACTGCTGGAAGACGTCGCCGAGGCGGTCGGCAGCGATTTCCAGGTCGGCGAGCACAGCGAGGACGTCGATACCATTGGCGGGCTGATCTACGCCCTGACCGGCCGCATTCCGGTTCGCGGCGAGGTGATCGAGGGCCTGGGCTACGAGTTCAGGGTGCTGGACGCCGATCCCCGCCGCATCAAGCGCCTCGAACTCTCGATCTCAAAGCGCCGTCGCCCGCGCAAGACCGCCTGAGAATCGCCCGCGACTCCCCGGCGCTTGACCCTCGCGACCCTGTCTCTATGCCATGCATAGCGATTCGCAGGTGCGATTCGCAGGTGGAGCGACCGTTACGATGGAGCGCCTGGCCGGCTATTTCATTCTGGCATGGGGTTGGAAGCGCCGGCTTCTGGCCTTCCTGGCGGGAGCATTGTCCGCGCTGGCGATGCCGCCATTCGACGCCTTCCCGGTGCTCTTCCTCACCTTCCCGGTTTTCGTCTGGCTGCTCGACGCCACCGCCGCCGACCCCTCGCCAACGCTGTTCGCCCGCCTGAGGAAATGGTTCGCGACCGGCTGGTGGTTCGGATTCGGATATTTCCTGGCGGGCATGTGGTGGATCGGCGCGGCACTGCTGGTCGAGGCGGACCGATTCGCAATCTTCCTGCCGCTGGCCGTCCTCGGCCTGCCCGCGGTGCTGGCGCTGTTCTGGGGGCTGGGCGCCCTGCTGGCCGGCCTGTTGTGGAAGGAGGGCTGGCGGCGCGTCCTCGCCCTGGCCTTCGGCCTTGGCGTCGCGGAATATCTGCGCGGCATCATCCTCACCGGCTTTCCATGGAACTCCATCGGTTATGCGGCGATGACGACGCCGCTGACCATGCAGAAGGCGGCGGTCTTCGGGCTCTACGGCGTGACCGCGCTTTCGGTGGCCGTCTTCGCTGCCCCCGCCATCCTTGCGCCGCGGATTCCGCAGAACCGTCTCAGCGCCATGGCGGGAATCCTTCTGCTCGCCGTCGCCGATATCGGGTTCGGCGCATGGCGGCTGGCCCATTTTCCGGCGCAAATGGTCGCAGGAGTCAGCGTACGCCTGGTGCAGCCGGCCATCGACCAGTCCGAGAAATGGTCTCCCGGCATCGAGGACCGAAATTTCCGCCAATTGCTGGATCTGTCGACCCGCGCAACCTCTCCGGAAAAGCCGGGGCTTTCCGGCACGACCCTGCTCGTCTGGCCCGAGACGGCCTTTCCCTTCATCCTGACCGAGCGGCCCGACGCGCTTTCCGCGCTGGGCGCGATGATTCCGCCCGGCACGGTGCTCGCGGCGGGCGCGGTGCGCATCGAGCCGCCGACGCCCGGCCGCAAGCGCGAACTGGCGTTCAATTCGGTCTATGTCATCGACGACACCGGCGCGATCGCCGCCGCCGCCGACAAGCGCCATCTGGTGCCCTTCGGCGAATATCTGCCCTTCCGCGAATTGGCGGAAAGCCTGGGCCTGGAACAGCTCGTGCGAATGCCCGGCGGCTTCGAGGCCGGGACATCGGCCGTTCTGCTGGACGCCGGCAAGGCCGGGAAATTCCTGCCGCTGATCTGCTATGAGGCGATCTTCCCGCGCGAGGCGTTTCAATCGGCGGCGCGCCCAGATTTCGTCGTGAACGTGACCAATGATGCCTGGTTCGGAATGACGCCCGGTCCCTACCAGCACTGGCGCCAGGCGGTGGTGCGCGGGGTCGAGGAGGGGCTTCCCGTGGTGCGCGCCGCCAATGACGGGATCAGTTCCGTTTCCGGCCCCCTGGGGAGAGTTGTGGAAAAAGTCCCGCTCGGCGTTCGCGGGGTAATCGATTCGGAGCTTCCGGCCGCCATTCCCCCGACACTATTTTCCCGGTTGGGAAACACGTTGTTTGCTGTAATACTTGCGGTGTTCTTTGTGATTTCGGTTTGGCCAGCAATGCCGGGGCGGCGGAAGGCGGCATTGACTCAGCTGTAACCGGGGGCGCATGATGACCTAGGGTAAGGACAGTGGGGCAAGATTAACTAATAGGGGAAAAATATGCCCCCCGTTTACAGGATCCACCTTCCGTTTTCCTTCAGGGAACGGTTGCCTTGGCGGGGAGTCAATCACAACCAGCGTTGCGGTAAAGCGGCGTAATAAAAGAGAAAAAATCATGGCTGAAGAGAAGAAAAAGCCAAACCCT
>JAUIBM010000010.1 GCA_030428345.1 Alphaproteobacteria bacterium
CATGCGGGCGTTGACCAGCACCTGCGGGATGCGCCGCGCGCCCATCTCGACAATCGTCGTCGGCCAGATTTCCGATTCGGTGAAGATCGCCAGGTCGGGCCGCCAATGATCGAGGAAACGGCGCACCGCCCTGTCGAGATCGAGCGGCACATATTGGTGGAAGGTGCGGCGCGGCAGGCGGGTGCGCACCACCTCGGCGGAGGTGACCGTTCCGGTGGTCAGGATGGTGTGGATGCCCTGTGCATCGACGCGCTCGATCAGCGGCAGCACCGCCACCGATTCGCCCACGCTCGCGGCATGGAACCAGATCAGCGGACCGGTGGGGCGCTCGACGCTGGCATAGCCATAGCGCTCATAGCGGCGCACCATGTCTTCCTTGCCGTGGCGCGCGCGCAGCCGCAGGAACGGCCCCATGAAGGGATAGGCGGCCGATCCCACCATGCGATAGGCGGCGAGCGTCATGCGCGCCCATTTATCGCTCATTGCCTGCTCCCTGTCGCGACCGCCCAAGCTGCATCATTGATCGCGTCATTCCGGGTTGCCAGTCAATTCATAGGCGCGCGCCGTGATGCGATTAAGCTCGCTTTGCAGCAGATTTCTGGCGGCATCCAGCGCTTCTTCATCCGCGTCGGCAGCGACCCAGACCGGCTCTCCCAGCACCAGCGCGGATTTGCCGAAGGGAAGGTTGAACGTCGTGCGATCCCAGGCGCGGCGCACGACATGGCGGCGGCTGGAGGCGACGGCGATGGGCAGGATCGGCCGGCCGGAACGCTTGGCCAGCGTGACGATGCCGGCGCCTGCGCGGCGCGGCGTGCCCTTGGGAACATCGGCCGTCTGCAGCACGCTTTCGCCGCGGCCCAGCGCGCGCAGCATGTCGAGAAAGCCCTGCACGCCGCCCTTCTCGATGATGCGCCCGCCCTGCCTGCCGCCGGAGGCGCGAATCGCGCGCGAGCCGAACGCCTCGGCCACGCGGGCGGTAATCTCCCCGTCAAGGCTGCGCGAAATCATCACCGACCCCTTGATGCCGATCGGTATCGCCGGCAGCAGGATATGCTGCCCGTGCCATACGGCGGCAATCGCCGGCAGCAGCGGGCGGGCGACATCCAGCGCGTTCTCCGGCTCCACCACCCATTTGTTGGTGGCGTAGGTGAGCTTGAGATAGGCGATCGCCAGCCAGGCGGCAACCGGCGCGAAGAAGCGGTTGCCCGAAAGCAGCCGCCCGGGCTGGCGCAGCCATTTGGGCGTGCGCCGCCGGCCCGGACGCCGCTTGCCGGCAGTACTGCTCATCGCCGATCATCCCGCCAACGCGCAGGAATGCGCATCAGCTGAACTTCCCGTCGCCATCGGGATCGAGGAGACGGTGCATGTGCACGATGAAGTAGCGCATGTGCGCATTGTCCACCGTCTGCTGCGCCTTTGCCATCCAGGCGCGGTGGGCCGCAGCGTAGCTGGGATAGATACCCACGATGTCGAGCTTGTCGAGATCGCGGAAGTTCACGCTTTCAAGATCGACGAGTTCGCCGCCGAACACCAGGTGCAGCAATTGATTCGACGTCTTGCCGACGGATTCATTCGATTCAGTCATCAGCATTGCCCCGCTTCATTGAAGGAGTTGGATTGCCTGCGATTGTGGACCGCGACGAAAACCGGAGAATGGCATTGGAGCCGGGTGGTCGAGCGATTCTAATGCAGGAAGCCGCCGCTTTTCGCAAGGCGCAGGAGCTCGCCATGCCTTCCGGCGCCGGCGGCGATCAGCGCGGGATTGCGCGTCGCCGGATCGTTGTAGACCAGCGGCGAGCCGTTGAGCGCGGTCAGCTCGCCGCCCGCCTCGCTCAGGACCAGATCGGCCGCCGCCAGATCCCAGTCATGCGAGCCGCTGCGCGCATAGGCGCCATCCAGTTCGCCCGAGGCGACCAGCGCAAGGCGGTAGGCGAGCGAGGGCACATAGGGCAGGATGGAGAACCGGCCGGGATAGAGCCGCTCGATTTCCGCATTGAGGCGGCGCGACCCGGTGAGCCGCGATACGTGATGCGCGGTCGCGTCCCCGGCCAGCGCCACGTCGTTGAGCCACGCCCCCTCGCCGCGCACGGCGTGGAAGGTCCGCTCCAGCGCCGGGCAGTGCAGCACCGCGGCAACCGGCCGCCCGGCGCGCACCAGCGCCAGGGAGACGCACCATTGGCGATCGCCGTCCAGAAAGCCGCGCGTGCCGTCGATCGGATCGACGATGAAGACATGCTCGCGGCCCAGGCGATCGTCATTGTCCGTGGTTTCTTCCGACAGCCAGCCATATTCCGGGCGCGCGCCGGTGAGCGCGCCGCGCAGATAGGCGTCGACATCGAGGTCGGCCGGGTAGGGGGGGGGGGGCCCGCCCTTCATCCAGACCTGGTTCTTGGAACGGAAATAGCCGAGCGCGATGCGGCCCGCCTCGCGCGCGGCCCCGAGCATCAGGTCGAGATCTGCGCCCGTTCGTTCTCCCGCCTTCGCCGTGTCGCGCGCCCCCTGCAGGGCGGATGGCTCACTTGCCGCCAACCGTCATGCCCTCCACGAGCAGCGTCGGCGCGTTCACCGCATAGCGAAACTGCAGATCGCTCGCCGGGATCATCGTGCGGTACATGTCGGCCAGATTGCCGGCGATGGTGATCTCGGCGACGGGCCAGGCCAGTTCGCCATTCTCGATCCAATAGCCCGAAGCGCCCTTGGAATAGTCGCCCGTCACCATGTTGACGCCATGGCCGATGGTCTCGGTCAGGTAGAGGCCGTTCGAAATCGATCCGATCATGGCGGCGGGATCGTCCTTGCCCGGCTCGATCCAGGCATTGGACGAGGAGGGGGACGTGCCCGAGCCGCCGCGGCTGGCGCGCGCATTGCTGCGCAGGCCGAGTTCGCGCGCCGACGCCCAGTCCAGAAGCCACTGGCGCAATTCGCCCGCTTCCACCAGGCGCAGCGCGGTCGTGGGATTGCCCTCGCCGTCGATCGGGCGCGAACCCAGGCCCCTGCGGCGCAGCGGATCGTCGATCACGGTGATCAGCGGATTGGCGACCGCCTGCCCCATGCGCTCGCGCAGGAAGGAGGTCTTGCGCGCGACCGAGGCGCCATTGATCGCGCCCAGCAGCGACCCCAGAAGCCCGGCCGAGACGCGCGGATCGAAGATCACCGGCACCACGCCGCTCGGGGCCTGCCTCGGCCCGAGGCGGCGCACCGCCCTCTCGCCGGCGCTGCGGCCGATCGCCTCGGCAGCCATCAGGTCCTCGCGGAAGACCGCGGAATGGAAGTCGTAGTCGCGCTCCATCTGCTCGCCCGTGCCGGCCAGCATGGCGGCGGAAAGCGAGGTGCGCGAAACGCTGTAGTGGCCGCTGAAGCCGGTGGAGGTGGCGAGCACGAAGCCGGTCATGCCCCAGCCGGCGCCCGCGCCCATGGATTTTTCCACGCCGGAGACGCCAAGGCCGGCCGCTTCGCACGCAAGCGCGCTGTCGGCGAGCGCCGCCGCATCGGGCACGCTTTCGTCGAACAGGTCGAGATCGGGGAATCCCTCGGCGAGCGATTCCGCCGGGGCGAGGCCCTGATAGGGATCCTCGGGCGAGACGCGCGCCATCGCGACGGCGCGTTCGGCCAGGGCGGAGGCGTCGCGGATGTCGTTGGCGCTGACGCTGGCGAACTTCCTGCCGCAGAAGACACGCAGCGAGAAATCGTCGGATTCGGAGCGGCTGGTGTTCTCCACCTTGCCGTCGCGCACGCTGACGCCGAGCGACTGGCCGCGCGCCACGACGACATCGCAGCAATCGGCTCCGGCCCGGCGGGCCGCCTCGACCAGCGCCGCGGCGTCGGACTCCAATCTGGACAGTTCGGTGGTTGCGGTCATGAAATCCCGGCTGCAATGAACGAAAACCGGCCTCAAGGGCCATTGAAGGCATGTAAAGGAGGCGTCGCGCTTTTACAATGTGGCGCGCAAATCGGTCGCGGCCATTGTGTTGCGACGCGTGGCGGCTACAATTGCTGCATCAGCGAAGAAACGGAGTCGCCTTGGTCGCGCAATCGAGCCTGTACGCCGAAGCCCTGATCCTGCTCGCCGGCGCCGTGATCGCCGCGCCGGTCTTCAAGCGCATCGGTCTGGGCACGGTGCTCGGCTATCTGGCGGCGGGCATCGTCATGGGGCCGCTGACGCAATTGCTGCGCGATCCCGAAGAGGTGCTGCACGCATCGGAAATCGGCGTGGTGATGCTGCTCTTCGTTATCGGGCTGGAGCTCAAGCCCTCCCGCCTGTGGGCGATGCGCTACGACATTTTCGGCCTGGGCGCGATGCAGGTGATCGTGACCGGCGTCGCGCTGACCGCTCTGTCGATGCTGATTCTCGACAGCCCCGGCGAGCGCTTCGTCGCCGGCTTCGGGCTCGCGCTGTCCTCCACCGCCTTCGCCATGCAGATGCTGGAGGAGGCCGGCGACACAGACCGGCCGCACGGGCGCAAGGCCTTCGCCATCCTCCTGTTCCAGGACCTGGCCATCGTTCCCCTGCTGGCGGTTCTGCCGCTGCTCAGCGCGCGCGACGGAGCCGACATGGACTGGGCGCAATTCGGCGCCGGCCTGGCCGCGATTGCGGCGCTGGTGTTGGCCGGGCGCTATCTGATCAATCCGCTGTTCAGCTTCATCGCCCGGGCCGGGGCGCGCGAGGCGATGATCGCGGCCGCCCTGTTGATCGTGGTCGGTTCGGCCGCCCTGATGGCGGCGGTCGGGCTCTCCATGGCGCTTGGCGCCTTCCTTGCCGGCGTGCTGCTGGCGGAATCGAGCTATCGCCACGAGCTGGAAGCCAATATCGAGCCGTTTCGCGGGATATTCCTGGCCGTGTTCTTCATGGCCATCGGCATGTCGCTCGATCCGGCCGCGCTGCTGCGGCACTGGCAGGTCGTGCTCATCGCGGTGCCCGCCTCGATGCTGGTCAAGTCCCTCGCCATCTACGGTTCCGCGCGCCTTTTCGGCAATTCCCACCCGGTCGCGGTGCGCGCCGCCGCCGTGCTCAGCCAGCATGGCGAATTTGCCTTCGTGCTGATCTCGGCGGCGCTGGCGCTGCGTCTGGTCTCGGCCGATTTCGCCTCGCTGATGATCGCGGCCGTCATCCTGTCCATGGCGCTGACGCCGCTGAGCGTGCGGCTCGGCGAATTTCTGCTGCGCCAGGCGCACGAGGAGGAGCCGGAAGAGGATTTCGAGGGCGCGGGCTCGACCGTCCTGATGGTCGGCTTCTCGCGCCTCGGCCAGATCGCCTCGCAGACGCTCCTCGCCTCCGGCGTCGACGTCACCATCATCGACACCGATCCGGCGCGCATCCGCAATGCGGCGAGTTTCGGCTTCCGCATCTATTTCGGCGACGGGGCGCGCGCCGATGTGCTGCGCGCAGCCGGTATCGAGAAATCGGCCCTGGTCGCCGTGTGCACCGCCAAGCAGGAAGTGACGACGCAGATCGTCGAACTGATCCAGCGCAACTGGCCGGAAAAGAGGCTCTACGTGCGCGCCTATGATCGCGGCCACGCGCTGAAGCTCGTCGGCATGTCGGTCGAATACCAGATCCGCGAGACCTTCGAGTCGGCGCTGGTGATGGGCGGCAAGATGCTGGAGGGGCTGGGCCGATCCTCGCAGGAAGCGCGCGAGGTTGTGGAGGCGACGCGCCGGCGCGACGCCGAGCGCCTCGCCGTCCAGCTCAATGAAGGCTTCCAGGCGGGCAGGCACATGCTGTTCACGCGTCCCGTTCAGCCGGAGCCGCTGGTTGCGCCCAAGGGCGAGGGCTCGGGCGTGGACGAGCGCTCGCGCAAATTGCTGGCGGAGGAAGACAACCGCGAAGGAGCGGCCACGGGGGAAAAGTCCAGGACCAAGGCATGAAATTGCACGCCTGACTCGATCTGCGCGCCCAGTCGCACTACATAGGCGAGGCATGCGGCTTTTCACCCGACCAGACCTGCGCAGGAGCCTGGCGGGATCCGAACGCCGGATCCCCTCGGGAATGAAACAGACACCATAGGCGCAGCGCTTGTCCCAGAAACCGAATCCAGCGACGTCGACGGGCGAAGACAAGAGCCGCGCCGTGTTCACGCATGGCTCGACCATGCGCCATGTGATCGTCATGGCCGCCACCGGCGCGGCGGGTCTCGTGGCGGTGTTCACGGTCGACCTCGCCAACCTCCTTTACATCTCGATGCTGGGCCAGCAGGAACTGGCGGCCGCCATCGGCTATGCGGCGACCATCATATTCTTCACCATGTCGTTCGGCATCGGGCTCAACATCGCCTCGACCGCGATCACCGCCCGGGCCTTCGGCGCACGCGACATCGAAGGCGCGCACAAGAGCGCGGCCGCCTCGCTGCTCTTCACCGGCGTGATCATGACGCTGGTCGCGGCCCTGCTGTTTCCGGTGCTCGGCCCATCGCTCAAGCTGCTGGGCGCGCAGGGCCGCACCTTCGACATCGCGCTCGGTTTCATGCAGGTCGTCGTGCCCTCGATCCCGCTGATGGGCATCGGCATGTGCCTGAGCGGACTCTTGCGCGCCAAGGGCGACGCGCGGCGGTCCATGTACATGACGCTGGCGGCCGGCGCGACGGCGGCGGTCGTCGACCCCCTGCTGATCTTCGGCATGGACCTCGGCGTCACCGGCGCGGCGATCTCGACGCTGATCGCGCGGATCGTGATGCTCATCGTCGGGATCCATTCGGTATGGTTCGTGCACCGCATGCTGGCAAGGCCCGACCTGTCTCGGTTGAAGACCCTCTTCCGCCCCTATCTCGTCATCGCCGCGCCGGCGGTGATGACACAGATCGCGACCCCGCTCGGCAATGCCTATGTGACGGGCGCGATCGCGCGTTTCGGCGACGACGCGGTGGCCGGCTGGGCGATCATCGGGCGCGTCATGCCGCTCGCCTTCGCCGGCATCTTCGCGCTCTCGGGCGCGGTCGGCCCGGTGCTCAGCCAGAATTACGGGGCGGGCCTCAACGATCGGGTGCGCCAGACGATGCGCGACAGCCTGATCGCCTGCCTCGTCTATACCTGCACCATCTGGGCGGTGCTGGCGCTCGCCAGTCCGATGCTGGTGATCGTCTTCCGCGCGCATGGCGAGGCGGCGGCGCTGGTGGTGTTCTTCTGCCATTTCATCGCGGCGAGCTTCGTGTTCAACGGCGCGCTGTTCGTCGCCAACGCCTCCTTCAACAATCTCGGCTATCCGATGCTGTCGGCGGTGTTCAACTGGGGCCGGGCGACGCTCGGCACCATTCCGCTGGTCTATCTGGGCATGAACTGGGGTCCGCAAGGCATCCTGACCGGCTGGGGGCTTGGCGGGGCGATCTTCGGCACGGCGGCGGTGATCGTGTGCTTCCGGAAGCTGAAGACCCTGCCCGACTTCAAGCCCAGCGGCGCCGTGCGCGTGCCGATTCCGCCCACTGCGCAATCGCCCTTCACCACCGGCAAGGGCGCGACGCTCGGCGCCCCGCCATCGGTCGACTAGTCGGCGCTGCGCCCGACGCGACGACGCTCACGAAGCGGCGAGAAGCTTTTCCAGGCCCTCGCGCGCTTCCTGGCGCACGCCCTTGGTCTTTTCGATGATCTCTTCGGCGCGCAGGAAATCGAGCACGCGGAACTCGTCGATGGGCGGACGGATCAGCAGGTCCGGCTCGCAGAACTTGAGCTTCATCTGGGTGATGTTGCGCATCATCAGCTGGCTGACGCCGAAGGCGGCGTCGAAGCGCGAGGGCATCTTGCGGCCGCGATGGCGCGGCAGACCCACGACATCGACCGCGACCACGATGCGTCCGGAGCCGGCCACCAGGTCGAAGGCGACCGGGTTGGCCAGACCGCCATCGACGTGGATGCGCTCGTCGATGACCTCTGGGCGAAAGATCACGGGAATGGCGGCGGAAGCGGCGATCGCGGCGATCAGATCCCCGCTTTCCAGCACCGTCAGCGTGCCGGAATAGAAATCCGTCGCCGTGACCTTCAGCGGGATCGACAATTCCTCGAATGTCGCGGGCAGCCTGGCGGGAAGAAAGGCGCGCATCACCTTCTGCGCGTTGAATTCGCCAAAGCGGCTGTCGCGTCCGGAAATCATCGACACGATGCTTTCTGGGCGCAGCCGCCAGAGCCTGGACATGACCTCGGCGCGCTTGCCGAAGGTCGACAGCGCATAGTCGCGGATTTCCGCTCCGCTCATGCCCGCGGCATAGCCCGCGCCGATGACCGAGCCGATCGACGAGCCGGCAATGACGCACGGCCTGACGCCGAGATCGTCGAAGGCCTCGAGCACATGGATATGCGACAGCCCGCGGGCGCCGCCGGCGCCCAGGACCAAAGCCACTTCTTTCACGACACTTGCCTTCCGGTGAGTTGGATTCTCACGCCCACCAGATCACGAGTTGCCCGACCCGACAACCACGACCGTGGGTTCACCGCCCAGCATCTTGCGCGCCGCCGCCTTCGCGTCGTCCAGGGTGACGGCATTGATGAGCGCGGCGCGGCGGTCGATATAGTCGATGCCCAGGTTTTCGGTCTGGATGGTGACGAGCGCCCTCGCGATCTTGCTCGATGTGTCGAGGAAATTGATGGCGTAGGAGCCGATCACATATTTCTTCGCCGCGTCCAGTTCGGCCTGCGTCGGCCCCTCGCGCGCCATCTTCTCGATCTGCTCGCGCATGATCGACAGCGTCTCGCCGACCCGATCGGCTCGGGTGCCGGCGTCGGCGATCAGATAGGCGCCGTGCTCATAGGTGGCGATGCTCGATCCGACCGAATAGGCAAGGCCGCGCTTCTCGCGCACCTCGTCATACAGGCGTGAGGAGAACGTGCCGCCGCCCAGGATCTGGTTGACCAGGAAGGCGGCGAAGAAATCGGGCTCGTTGCGACGCACGCCCGGCAGCGCGATCGTCACCGAGGCCTGGGGCGAACTGCTCTGGACGTCGATCCGTCCGCCGAAATGCATTTGCGCGTCGGGCACGGGCCGAAGCTCGGCATGGGCCGGCAGGTCGCCGAAGACCTTGTCGAGCATGGCCTTCGCCTCGGTCGCGTCGATGGCGCCGACAATGGCGACATGCAGATTGTCGCGGGCGAAGAGTTTGCCGAACTGGGCCACAAGGTCCTCGCGCGAGATGGCGTCGAGCCCTTCCGCCGTACCGCTCGGCGGACGCGAATAGATGTGATCGCCGAACAGGCTGGCGCGCAGCGCGTCGCTCGCCTTGGAGGTCGGGTCGTTGACGTCCCCGGCGATGCGCGACTTCAGCGCCTCGCGCATGCGACGGATCGAATCCTCGTCGAAATGCAGATCGTTCAGCGAGAGGCGAAGCATGTCGAACGCGGCGGCGCGATCGTCGCGCAGGGTGCGCATCACGCCGAAGAAGCGGTCGCGCGTGTCGGAGAATTGCAGGGTGACGCCCAGCCGGTCGAGCCGGGACTGGAACTGCTTGGAATCATAGTCCCCCGCGCCCTCGTCGAAGAGGGTGCTGAGCAGGTCGGCCATGCCTTCCTTGCCCTCGGGGTCCTGCGCCGAGCCGCCTTCGAACGCCACCGCCACGGTGACGATGGGCGCGGAATAATCCTCGACCAGCCACGCCTCGACGCCCGAAGCGCCGGTGACGGTCTGGATCTGGACCGCCTTCGCGGCGGTGGCGGCCGTCACCATGATCAGGGCGAACAGCCCGCCCCGCAGCAACTGGCTGGAAAAGCCTTGGAACAAGCGCATCACGAACCTTCCTTGGGCAAGAGCGTGCCGGTAACCGAGCGGCGGGCGATCAGCCATTTGCGCGCAGCGGCGTTGACGTCGTCGACCGTGACCGAGCGCACGCGGTCCGGCCATTCCTCGATATCGGCGATGGTGCGACCGCTCGCCAGCGTCGAACCGTAGACACGGGCCATCGTGGTCTGGCTGTCGCGCTCGAAAATGGCGGTGCGCACCAGCGATTCCTTGGCGTCCGCCAGTTCCGCCTCGCTCACGCCATCCTTCAGCAACCGCTCGATAATCGCATCGACGCGCTTCTCCACCGCTTCAGGCTGAACGCCGGGCAGGAGACTGGCCCGGATGTTGAACTCGCCATAATCGCGATGACCGCCCTGGTAATAGGACGAGACCCCGGCGACCAGCTGGTTGTCGAGCATCAGGTCGCGGCGCAGGCGGCTGACCGAGGCTTCCCCCAGAATGGAGGCCAGCAGGTCGAGCGCCTCGGCCTCGCGCGGCGCTGCGGTGCGGTAGGACGGCGTCAGGTAGTCGCGCTGCCAGGCGGCATTGGCGACGCGCACGTCGGAATAGGTCACCCGCCGGGCGGCCTGCGGCTCGGGCTCGGACGGACGGACGCGCGTGCCGGGCTCGGCGCGGCGCTTGACCTTGCCATAGGTGGCGCGGGCCATTTCCAGAACGGCCTGCGGCTCGACATCGCCGGCCACCACCAGGATCGCATTGTTGGGCGTATAGTATTTCCCGTAGAAATCCAGCGCGTCCTGGCGGGTCAGGGAAGCCATCTCGTGCTCCCAGCCGATGATCGGAATCCGGTAGGGATGGTTCTCGTAGAGGGTCGCGCCCATCGCTTCGGCCAGCACCGCGCCCGGATTGTTGCCGACGCGCTGGCGGCGTTCCTCCAGGATGACGTCGCGCTCGGGAAGGACGTTTGCGTCCGTCAGGGTCAGGTTCTCCATCCGGTCGGCCTCATAGCCCATGACCATGGGCAGCGCCTCGGGCGAGACCTTCTGGTAATAGGCGGTGTAGTCCGCCGTGGTGAAGGCGTTCTCCTGGCCGCCGATTTCCGCGACCCTGGTCGAGAATTCGCGCTCGGGCGTGTTGGTCGTACCCTTGAACATCAGATGCTCGAGAAAATGGGCGATGCCGGACTTTCCCCAGGCCTCGTCCGCCGCACCGACCTTGTACCAGACCATGTGGGTGACGACCGGGGCGCGATGATCGGGGATCACCACGACCTGCATGCCATTGTCGAGGGTGAAGCTGTCGACGCGCGGCCCGTCGCGGGCGGGGTCGCTCGAGGCATCCTGGGCGAGCGCGGCGGAAAGCGGAAACAGCACGAACGCCACAAGTGCTGCGGCCAGTTGGGTGGCCTTTGACGGCATGAATTCCTCCTGACGGGATTTTCCCTCACAGATCGAGGCGAACATAGCGCGCCCGATCCGTCATGCGAGTTAATTCGCCTTCATCTTCAATCACGAAGCGGTGCTGTCCGCGGCATCGGGGTGAAGATGGCGATCGCAGTCTCGCCGAAACGGCGCGTGTCGAGCGTTTCATAGCCGGCCAGGCTGGCGGGAGCGACGTCGGCGCGCTCTTCCAGGGCGAGCAGTGCGCCGGGCTTCAGCCAGCCCCCGGAAAGCAGGCTGGCGGCGGCAAGTTCGCCCAGCCCCTTGCCATAGGGCGGGTCGGCGAAGGCGAGGTCGAACGGCTCCATGGTGCCGGGCGCGCCCAGATCGGTCGCGTCGCGGCGGAACAACCGGGTCGCGCCCTGCAGGGCGAAGGCCTCGATATTGGTGCGCAGCAGCGCCCGACCCTCGGCCGAGTTCTCGACGAACAGCGCGAAGGCCGCGCCGCGAGACATCGCCTCCAGCCCCAGCGCGCCGGTGCCGGCGAAGAGGTCGATCACCCGCGCGCCCTGCATGTCGGCGCGCGAGGCCAGGATGTTGAACAGGCTCTCGCGCGTGCGGTCGGCGGTCGGCCGGATCGCGCCCGATTTCGGCGCGGCCAGCGGGCGACCGCGAAACCTACCGGCGACGATCCGCATTGGGTCCGCCGCGCCCGGAAGGCGGGCGTCCTCCCTTGCCGGGGCCGTCATTGCCCCGGTTGCCGCCGCCCCTATCTGAGCCCCTGTTTGAGCCCTTGTCTGAGCCCTTGCCTTTTCCGCGGCCGCCAGGAGCGCCGTCGCGGCCCTTGCCGAAACCGCCGCCGGGCGACGATGGCCTCCCCGACGAAGGCGGCCTGCCTGGGGAGGATGGCCTGGCCGATGCGCCGGAGGGTTCATCTCCGGAGGGCTTGCCGCGCGGCCTTGCGCCGGGGCGCGGTGCCTCATCGCGCGATTTGCCGCCCGCGGGCGATCCGTATTTGCCACCAGATTTGCCGCCAGCGCGGCGCGGGGCGTCGGCGGAAGCCCCTCCCGGCGCGCCTTCGCGGCGGCCCGCCCCTTCAGCCCTCGGGCCGCTGTCGGCTCTTCTGCCCGGATGCCCTTCCGCCCTGCCGGCCGCACGCTCCGTCTTGCCGCGCGCGGGCGCGCCGGCCGGATTGTTGCGCGGGCGCGCCGGCTTGCGGGTGTCGAGGCGCTCCAGCTCGCCCTCGCCGGCCTGGCCGGCGGCGCGCGGCTTCCATTTCGCGGCGGCCCGGCCTTCGCGCTTGCGCGGCTCGGCCGCAGCCTCGCCCTGCTGGCGATTGGCGACGGGCGAATCGAAATCGGCCCCGGACGCCTCGATCAGGCGCGGGCCGAGCTGGTCGCGCAGCATCCGGCCCTTGATCTCGCGCACTTCCCCCTCAGGCAGGTCGCCGAGCTGGAACGGGCCGAAGGACAGGCGGATCAGGCGATTGACCGTCAGGCCCAGGGCGCCCAGCACCTTCTTGACCTCGCGGTTCTTGCCCTCGCGCAGCGCCAGGGTCATCCAGACATTGGCGCCCTGGGCGCGGTCCATCACCGCCTCGATCGGGCCATAGAGGATGCCGTCGACGGCGATGCCGTCCTTGAGCGGGTCGAGTTGATCCTGGGTGATCTCGCCATGGGCGCGCACGCGGTAGCGGCGCAGCCATCCGGTGTCGGGCAGTTCCAGGATGCGCGCCAGCCCCCCGTCATTGGTCAGCAGCAGCAGGCCCTCGGTATTGATGTCCAGCCGCCCGATCGACAGCACGCGCGGCATGTCGGCCGGCAGCGCGGAGAAGACGGTCGTCCGGCCCTCCGGGTCGCGGGACGTCGTCACCAGGCCGGCGGGCTTGTGATAGAGCCAGAGGCGCGTGCGCTCGCGCGCCGGCAGCGGCTTGCCGTCGACCTCGATGCGGTCGCCCTCGCCCACCGTGGTGGCCGGCGTGTCGATGATCTTGCCGTTGACGGCGATGCGTCCGGCCAGGACCCAGGTCTCGGCGTCGCGGCGCGAGCACAGCCCGGCGCGGGCGAGGCGTTTGGCGATGCGCTCGCGCGCCGGGGCCGATTCGGCCTCTTCGGATGTTCGAGGTTGTTTTCCCATGCTTTGTCCCTATCAAGGAAAATTGGCGCGCGCGAGATTTTTCACCTGGCGCTGCGCGTGAACGGAAAGGCGGAGCGCCGATGTCGCTTCACATGGATCTGGCGCTGAAGGAGGCGCGCGCCGCGGCCGAACGCGGGGAAGCGCCCATCGGGGCGGTGATCGTGCGCGGGGGAACGGTGCTCGCCAGCGCCGGCAATCGCACGATCGAGCTTGCCGACCCCACCGCCCATGCCGAAATCCTCGTCATCCGCGCCGCCTGCGCGCTTGCCGGGTCGCAGCGCCTGCCCGATTGCGATCTGTATGTCACGCTGGAGCCTTGCACGATGTGCGCGGCGGCGATTTCCTTCGCCCGCATCCGGCGGCTCTATTACGGCGCGCAGGATTTCAAGGGCGGGGCCGTGGAAAGCGGCGTGCGCTTCTTCGCCGATCCCACCTGCCACCACGCCCCGGATGTCTATTCCGGCATGGCGGAGCGCGAATCGGCGCAATTGCTCAGGGATTTCTTCGCCGGCCTGCGAAAAGGGGCGTAAGCGCGCGGGCGGCGGATCGCGACAGCGTTAGTGGCGGCCGCCCATTTCCTGCATCTGCTGGATCTTGGCCAGACGCCTCTTCTCGGCCTTTTCAGCCCGTTCCTCAGGCGAATACGATTCCTCGCCCTGCGGCGCGGTGTCGACCGGCTCGCGATAGGCGACCGGCGGCTCGGTCAGGAACTTGCGGGACGCGCCAACGGAAGGCGCCAGTTCCGCCTTGCGGCGAAGCACTTCCTCGCGCGCGGCCTTGCTGGCCGTACCGTCGAAGCGAATCACATTGCCGTCCCGGTCGGTGATGCCCGGCTTGAACTCGCCCTTGGCGCTGCGGGTCTCGATGCCGATCCCCTCCTTCTTGCGAAGCTGTTCTTCCAGGGAGTAGTCGCCGGTGCGCGAATCGACTTCACCGGCCTGGGCGCGGATTCGGGCGATGCGCTCGCCCGGCGTTTCGGGCCAGTCAGGGCTGGAGGTGGTGGCGGCGGAATCGATCGGCTCGGGCAGTTCCTGCTTGTTCTCGGGCACCACGAGGTCGGAACGCGGGGTATAGTCGATGTTCTTGCGCTCGGCCTTCAGGTTGAACATGCTGTACACGTCCTTGAGCGTCTGCTGCTCCTGGCTGACGCCCGTGCCGTAGGTCGTTCCGCCCATGCAGCCGGACAGGCCGAACGCCATCAATCCGGCGGCGAAGCCCGCGAAAAGGGTCCGTTGTGTGCGTGTCGCGATGTCGAAGCGCTTGGCCAAACCCATTGTCCCTGTATTCCGTCCCTGTCCTGCCGGTTGCCCTCGCATCCGGTCGCGCCGCTGTTCAGAGCCGGGCGTCTTGTGCGCCCCTTGCCGCTGGTGCCGCCCTTGCCGCGGGCGCTGCCCGAAGCCGGTCCCGACAGCTTGCGCTGCCGGGTCTTCCCAAACGGCCGACCAACGCGTTGACGGCAGAATGCGGCCAGATTCCGGCACGGCTCCTCATTTGCACCAGAACCTACCCTAAAATCGCTTTTGTGACAATCGAGCAGCGCCCGGCTTCGCCAGCCGGACGCCGCAGGATCGCAGCCAGGCCTATCGGGCGGCGGCGGCGTCGATCTCGCGCACCGCGGCCGCGTCGCGCAGGGAAAGGTCCGGGAATTGCGGATCGCTGCCGACCTCGGGCAGAATCCGCCACGAGCGGGCGCATTTGCGGCCCTGCGCCAGGGCCGGCACGACCGCGACATCGGGAACCTCGTCCAGGCGCCAGGCGTCGGCCGGGGCCGGCTCGGCGCTCAGCACGATCTGGCTGGTGATGCAGATTTCGGCAAAGTCGAGCCCCTCGATCGCCGACATCAGATCCGGGTCGGTTACATGGACGACCGGAGCCGCCTCCAGCGAGGAGCCGATGCGCTTTTCCCGGCGCTCGATCTCCAGCGCGCCGGTGACGACGCGGCGGACGCGGCGCACCTTGCGCCATTTCTTCGCCAGCGCCTCGTCCCGCCATTGCGACGGGCACGGACGGAACTGCTCCAGATGCACCGACACCGCGCCGGGATGCAGCGAGGTCCAGGCCTCCTCGCAGGTGAAGGGCAGCATCGGGGCGAGCCAGGTGACCATCCGGGCGAAGATTTCGCGCACAACCTGCAGCGCCGCCTTGCGCTTCACGCTCGAGGGCGCGTCGCAATAGAGCGAATCCTTGCGGATATCGAAATAGAATGCGGAAAGCTCCAGCACCATGAAGTCGAGCAGCGTGCGCGCGACGCGCTTGAAGTCGAATTCGTCATAGCCCTTGTTGACGATCGCCTCCAGTTCGACGAGCCGGTTGAGCATCAGGCGCTCCAGTTCCGGCATCTCGTCCAGCGCCACGTCCTCGCCCTTGTCGTGGGCGAGCGTGCCCAGCATCCAGCGGATGGTGTTGCGCAGCTTGCGATAGGCGTCGATATTGGTCTGGATGATCTTCTTGCCGAGGCGCTGGTCTTCCCAGTAATCGGTGTTCATCACCCACAGGCGCAGGATATCGGCGCCCGATTCCTTCATCACATCCTGCGGAAACACCTGGTTGCCGAGCGATTTCGACATCTTGCGGCCGTCCTCGGCCATGGTGAAGCCGTGGGTGATGACCGCATTGTAGGGCGCGCGGCCGCGCGTGCCGCAGGATTCCAGCAGCGAGGAATGGAACCAGCCGCGATGCTGGTCGGAGCCTTCCAGATAGACGTCGGCCGGCCATTTGAGATCCGGGCGGTCCTCCAGCGTGAAGGTGTGGGTGGAACCGGAATCGAACCAGACGTCGAGGATGTCGGTGACCTGATGCCATGTCGCCGGATCGTG
>JAUIBM010000011.1 GCA_030428345.1 Alphaproteobacteria bacterium
GGCGCCGTTTCGCAGTTCCTTGGTGTCGGCAAGCAGCCGACAGGCTTATTTCAGCGTGATGCGCGCGCCGTCCTGGGCCTTGATCTCGCCCAATTCGCGAATGTAGACCATCACGTCATTGGCCATCAGCTTTGCCGATTCCGCATTGACGAGCAGCTTGCCGTCCCGCAGTGCGGTGTAGCCATCGCCGCCGCGCGCCATGAAGTCGTTGGTGGCGACCTTGTAGGTGGCTGCCGGATCAAGTGCCGCGCCATTGACCATGATGTCGGAAACGCGCTCGCCAACCGGCTTGGACGTGTCGACCGTGAAGGTCAGGCCCGAGACCTGCGGGAAGCGGCCCGCGCCCTTGTCGATCTGGCTGACGCCGTTTTCCAGCGCTTCCTTCACCTTGGCGCCGCTCAGCGCCAGCATCAGGGTCTTGTTGCCGAAGGGCAGTTCCTGGAGGATGTCCTTGCGGGTCAGCTTGGCGCCGGCTTCGTAGATCTTGTCGCCGCGAATGCCGCCGCCATTGGTGATGGCGATGTCGGCGCCGACCGCCTTGCGCATGCCATCGGCGACCAGGTCGCCCATCGCGGTTTCCATGCTGCGCACCGAAGCCTTGCGGCTGTCGAGTTCCACGGTCGTGGAACCGAGGACCACCGAGAGTTCCTCGTCGAGCATCTTCTTGTATTCGGCAACCTTGGCCGCGACCTCGGCATCCGGCTCCAGCGTCGCGGAATCATGCACGCGGAAGGTCGGCGTCCAGCGCACGGTGCGCTTGCCGTCCTTTTCCTGGACGTCGAAATTGATGTCGACGACGGCGATCTGCGCGGCGTCGGACTGGGATTCCATCGCGGCGGCGCGGCCGTTGTAGAACAGCCACAGATCGTGGTTGTGGCCGTTCAGCACCAGATCGACGACCCCGCCGTCGACCAGTTGCTGGCCGGTGGCGCGGATATTGTGGTTGATGGCGACGGTGAAGTCGACGCCGGCTTCCTTCAGTTCCTTGGCCTTGGCGACGGCGGTCTCATAGGCCGGTGCGAACTTGAGATCGCCCGAGGACGAAAGCTCCGGCGTGGTTTCCTCGGCAAGGCCGATGAAGCCGATTTTCACGCCGTCGATCTCCTTGATCATCGTGCCTTCCATACCGGCGAAAGGCGTGCCGTCGGCCTGGGTCACATTGGCCGCAATCCAGGGAAACTTGGATTCGGCGATGCGCTTGGCCGCGACATCCTTGCCGAAGTCGAATTCATGATTGCCCGGCGCCATCACATCGGTGCCAATCATGTTGGTGAACACGATCATGTGCTCGCCCTGGTCGATGCCCGAAAGAAGCGAGGGAGACAGCAGGTCGCCCGCGTTGACGACGATGGTGTTGGGGTTGGCCGCCCGCTCCTGCTTGATCGCCGTGGCGAGCTTGGGGAAGCCTCCGCGACCCTTGACCGCGTCCATCTCGTAGATGTCGTTGGTGTCGACGAAGGTCACCTTGACGCTTTCGGCCAGCGCCGTCGCGGAAAGGGCGAGGCCGATGGCGGCGGAAAGCGCAGCGGCCCGGAAAATGCGGGGAAGTGTTTTCATGCCGGATACTCCTGATTGGCGTGGGGCGCGAACCCTTACCAAAAGTGAATGACGATTTTCCAACGCGCGCGCAGGCGTCACACGAGGCTTCCCAAACTGTCACAATTCGGGGACGAATGCCATCGCCAGCAACGCGATCGCGGTCACCGCCGCGCCGGCCGCGACCGAAGGCGCGACCCAGCCATGGCCGATCGCGCCCTCGATGAGAATGATGAAGCCCGGCGTGAGATAGCCATAGGCGAGCACCTTGGACGCGGGCAGGCGCAATGCTGCGAATTGCAGCAGCAGGAAGGTGCCCGCCGTGGTGACGATGGCCAGATAGGCGATCGCCGCCCAGACGATGGCGGGTAGCGCGGCAAGGTCGGTCGAGGCCAGTTCCGGCAGGCCGTAAAGGGCGATGCAGATCGTCGCTGCGGCCAGCGTCCACACCGCGAATTCGGTCGCCGGCTCGCCCCGGTTGTAGCGGCGCATCAGCGGCGCGTGGGCCGCGTAGCAGACGCAGCCGACCAGAAACACCGCCTCGCCGCGGCCAAGCTGGAACGCCAGCATCGCGTCGACATCGCCGCGAAAGATCACCCAGACCGCGCCGCAGCCGGCGGTCGCCAGGGCGAGCCAGACCATCGGGCGGGTTCTCTGGCCGAGAAACACCTTGCCGAAGCCGGCGCTCATCAGCGGGATCAGGGTGAACAGCGCCCCGGTTGCGACCGGCGAGGTGACCTTCAGCGCGATGAACATGGTGACGAAATAGGCCCCGGACAGCGCCCCCAGCACGCCATAGCGCCAGACCGCGCGGGGGCGCGCCAGCCTGCCGCCGCGCGCGGCGAGCGCCACCCCGGCCATTGTCGCGGTCCCGATCACGAAACGCAGCACGTTGAGCGCGCCGGCGCCGATATGCGGCGCGGCCAGGTGTCCGATCGAGAAGGACAGGGCGATGAGCGCCGCAAAGAGCAGCATCGCCAGATGGCCGAGCAGCTTCGCGCGGCCCGCGGCATGGGCTGGCGCGGCGACTTCAACCAAGCGCCGCGCGCCCCCGATGCGCCGGCCCGGAACCGGCCGTTAACCTTTCATTAACCAAATCACAACAAATCTTGCGGAGCATTGCCAAAGGGATTCGCCAAATGATTCAACAGGAAAGCGCCGCCACCATAAACGCCCCCTCCGCAGCCGCAAGCTGGGACGCGATCAAGATCGAGGCCGAGGCCTGGGCGCTGGAGATGTGGCACGGCCCGAATCTCTATTCCTCTTTCCTGCGCAAGCACGGCACGCTGCCGAACCGGGCCATGGCCGCGGCGATCGGCAAGGTCATGCGCACGCGCGTCCTTGCTTCCGACGGCTCCCGGCAGCCCCAGCGCTGAGAAAAGGGCCCGAAGGCCCCCTTCCTATTCCGCGGCGGCCTTGGCCATCGGGTTGTTGGGGTGCTGCGTCCAGTTGGCGTAGCTGTCCGAAACCGTCTTGCCGGTGCGCTGGTCCAGGGTTCCGGGCGCCAGCGGCACCATCTCGATGCAGCCCTCGACCGGGCAGACATTGACGCACAGATTGCAGCCGACGCACTCGTCCTCCATCACCTCGAACATGCGCTTGCCATTGACGGTCTGGGTGATCGCCTGGTGCGAGGTGTCCTCGCAGGCGATGTGGCAGCGCCCGCAGGAAATGCACTTGTCCTGGTCGATGCGCGCCTTGGCGACATAGTTGAGGTTGAGATACTGCCAGTCGGTCACATTGGGCGTCGCCCGGCCGATGATGTCGGACAGCGAGGCGTGGCCCTTGGCGTCCATCCAGTTGCTCAGGCCCTCGATCATGTCCTCGACGATGCGGAAGCCATAGGTCATGGCGGCGGTGCAGACCTGGACATTGCCGGCGCCCAGCGCCATGAACTCGGCCGCGTCGCGCCAGGTTGTCACGCCGCCGATGCCGGAGATCGGCATGCCGCGCGTCTGCGGGTCGCGGGCGATCTCGGCCACCATGTTGAGCGCGATCGGCTTGACCGCCGGCCCGCAATAGCCGCCATGGCTGCCCTTGCCGTCGATCGAGGGCTCGGGCGAGAAATTGTCGAGATTGACGCCGGTGATGGAGGAGACGGTGTTGATCAGCGACACGGCGTCGGCCCCGCCGGTAAGCGCGGCGCGCGCCGGGTAGCGGATGTCGGTGATGTTGGGCGTCAGCTTGACGATGACCGGCATGCGGGTGTTTGCCTTGCACCAGCGGGCGACCATCTCGATATATTCGGGCACCTGGCCGACGGCCGATCCCATGCCGCGCTCGCTCATGCCGTGCGGGCAGCCGAAATTGAGCTCGATGCCGTCGCAGCCGGTTTCCTCGACCACCGGCAGGATCGCCTTCCAGGCCTGCTCCTCGCAAGGCACCATGATCGAGACGACCATGGCGCGGTCGGGCCAGTCGGCCTTGACCTGCTTGATCTCGCGCAGATTGGTCTGCAATTCGCGGTCGGTGATCAGTTCGATGTTGTTGAGGCCCAGCAGGCGCCGGTCGGCGCCCCAGATCGCGCCGTAGCGCGGCCCGTTGACATTGACCACCGGCGGGCCTTCCTCGCCCAGCGTCTTCCAGACGACCCCGCCCCAGCCCGCCTTGAAGGCGCGCACCACGTTATAGGCCTTGTCGGTCGGCGGCGCGGAGGCAAGCCAGAACGGATTGGGCGACTTGATGCCCACGAAGTCGTTGCGAATGTCGGCCATCGGCTTGTCTCCTAGTTCGGCAGCCGGCAGATCATCTCGACCGGGGCGAGACGACGCTGCTGCAGGTTATGGACCATGTTGGCAATCTTGGTGGCGGCGTCCTCGCCCATGATCAGCGGCAGGCCGATCGGCGGCGGGCCCTCCCCGGCGATGCGGGCGGAGAGCCGGGCGAAGAACTCGCGGGCGAAATCGCCGCGGTCCCGCCTGGCGGTGACGACAAAGCCGGCCGCGTCGGCGGCGAGCGCATATTCCCTGGGACTGGCGAGAAACGAGGTCTCGGGGCGGGTCGACCAGGGAAGCGGGAACTCGAGCGGCTCATCGTTCTCGCGCATGACGTCGTAGACGAGGAACATGCCGCCCGGGCGCAGGACGCGCGCCGCCTCGGCGAACACGGCCTCCTTGTCCTCGATGTTCATGCCGACATGGATGAGGCTGGCAATGTCGAAGGAATTGTCGGCCACCGGCAGATTTGTGGCAGAGCCGATCTCGAAAGTCGCCGGCACGCCGACGGCCTGGCACAAGGCGCGTGCCGTCTCGACGAATTCGGGCGTCAGGTCGACCCCGTGGACCGTGACGCCGAAGCGCCGGACCAGATGGCGCGCCGTGCCGCCGATGCCGCAGCCGATGTCCAGAACCTTCTGCCCGGCCTCCAGCTCGACCTGGCCGAACAGGGCCTCCGTCGCGGCGAGGCCGCCAATGTGGAATTCGTCGACCGGTTTCAGGTCGTCGGGCGTGGCCGATGCCAGCTCCTTGCCGAGAACGGCCAGTCCCGCCGCGATCCTGTCGAGGAGGCTTCCGCTGGTGTAGTGCGAGGCCACGGCCGATTCGACGCTCACGCCACTTCCTTCCCTTCCCTGCTCGCAGTCGTTCCGAGCGGGCGCCGCGCGCCCTATTGCGCCAATGCGCGGCTGATGCTCTCGGCCGCGTCGCGCCCCTGCGCCACGGCGGCCACGGTCAGATCCTCGCCGGCGTTCACGCAGTCGCCGCCAGCCCACACTTTCGCCATGGAGGTGCGTCCCTCGGCGTCGATGACGATCCGGCCGCCCTCCAGAACGAGCTTGTCGGCCGCCGTGCCCAGATCCGGCGCAACCAGGGTCTGGCCGATCGCCTTCATCACCTGGTCGCAGGCGATGGTGACCGTCTCGCCATGGCGAGTGAACTCCATACCGCTGACGCTGCCGCCCTCTGTCAGGATGCGCGAAGGCTGCATCTCGAAGCGGATGACGACGCCGCGCGAGCGGGCGACTTCCTGTTCGTAGACCGACGCCTTCATGCGTTCGCGCGGGCCGCGATAGCAGATCGTCACCTCATCCGCGCCCAGCGCGCGCGCCTGCACGGCGGCGTCGATCGCGGTCATGCCGCCGCCGACCACCACGACCCGACGCCCCACGGGCACCGCGCCCGGATCGGCGGCCTGGCGCAGTTCGCCGATCCATTCGATCGCATCGACGCTGCCGCTCGCCTGCGCGTCGGCCCCGCCGAGCGCATTGACGCCGCCAAGGCCCATGCCCAGGAAAACCGCGTCATATTTCAGCACCAGCGCGCCGATGGTGAAATGGTGGCCGATCTCCTGCTCGTAGCGGATTTCGATGCCGCCGATGGCGGTGATGTAGTCGACCTCGGCCTGCGCGAAATTGTCGACGCTCTTGTAGGCGGCGATGCCGTATTCATTGAGGCCGCCGGGCTTGGGGCGCGCCTCGAACACCACCACCTCGTGCCCGTGCATGGCGAGGCGATGGGCGCATGCCAGGCCCGCCGGGCCGGCGCCCACGACGGCGACCTTGCGCCCGGTCGAAGGCGCGCGCTCGAAGAATTGGGCCCCGGCCTTCATCGCCGTATCGGTGGCGTAGCGCTGCAACAGGCCGATGCGCACCGGCTTGCCCTCGGCGACCTCGCGCACGCAGACCTGCTCGCACAGCGTCTCGGTGGGGCAGACGCGGGCGCACATGCCGCCAAAGATGTTCTGCTCGAAGATCGTCTTGGCCGAGCCGAGCGGATTGTCGGTGGAAATCTGGCGAATGAACATCGGAATGTCGATCTGCGTCGGGCAGGCGTTCATGCACGGCGCGTCGTAGCAGAAATAGCACCGGTCCGCCTCGACCTGCGCCTCGTGCCGGTCGAACGGCGGATGCAGGTCGTTCAGGTTCTCCGCATATTCGGCGGCATCCAGACGATGCGTGGCGATGCCTTCCCTGTAGCGACCTTCCGACATCGGCAATCCCCTTTTCAAAGCCAGCGTCCCGCGAATTCGGCCATGGCGCAAGCCGGACGGCCGAACCGATGCGAAAACGCTAACCGAAAGCCGAAATTTGATCAATTGGTAAAATTTCGGGAATCAGCACGCCGAAGCGTTTTCCGGCGGCGGCCGGAATGGTTGCGCAAAGCTGCGTGAACGACAACAGATCATGCAAACTCAAGGCAATCCGGCAAATATCAGAAGTTGCATTACTTGAATTTTCAATGTGTAGAACAGCACGCTCCTACCAATATGCGCTATCCATCTGCGTATTGTGAAAATAAAAAATCAATTAAGGAAATAACGATGACCAAATCCGGAAAATTTCTGATTGGAACACTTGTGATGGCGTCGCTATTGAGTTGCAGTATCCCGGCAAGGGCTGCCTCAATAAATCCCGGGAACGGGACGGTTGAATCCATGGAAGGCGGCGGACAGGGTTACTTTGGCGACCGTTGCCGGTGGCTCAAGAGAAAGGCCAGGTTTACCGGTTCAAGGTATTGGTGGCGAAAATACCGGCAGTGCGTCCGATACCACTTTTGACCTGCCCGACGGGCGGCGTTTTTCGCCACTGCGCTCCCATCGTCCCGCCCCTCCACGCCGTTGTCCTGCCCGCCGTCGCATGCAAGCCGGATCTGGTTTGCGGCGGCGGCGGGAATGGTTGCGCAAAGCGGCGTGAGGAACGACAGTATGCGGGAATCAGACGTCACGGGAGGCAGCATGATCGTCGCGATGTGGTCGGGTCCGCGCAATCTTTCGACGGCGATGATGCGCAGCTTCGCGCAGCGCGCCGACACGCATTGCTGGGACGAACCCTTCTATGCCGCCTATCTGGCGGCGACCGGCCTTGAACACCCCATGCACCACGAAGTGATCGCGGCCGGGATCGCCGACGCCGGCGACGTGGCGGCGGCCTGCGCCGACGCGCCGCCGGCGGAAAAGCCGGTCTTCTACCAGAAGCACATGACGCATCACATGCTGCCGGGCTTCCCGCTCGAGTGGACCGACAAGGTGACCAACGCCTTCCTGATCCGCGCGCCGGAGCCCGTGCTCGCAAGCTATGTGAGGAAGCATGAGAGCGTCGGCGCGTCCGATATCGGCTTCGCCATGCAGCGCGAACTGTTCGACCGCGCGGCGGACCGGTCCGGTTCGGCTCCGCCCGTCGTGGATTCGGCCGATGTCCGCGCCGATCCGCCCGGCACGCTCGCCGCGCTTTGCGCCGCGCTCGGCATCGCCTTCGACCCGGCCATGCTTTCCTGGAAGCCCGGCCCCGCGCCCGAGGACGGCGTGTGGGGCGCGCACTGGTATGACGCGATCTGGAAGTCGACCGGCTTCGGCCCGGCGGGGGAGGATGCGCCGGCGCTGCCGCACCGCCTCGCCCGGATCGCCGATGAGGTCCGCCCGCATTACGACTATCTGCGGCAATTCCGGGTAAAGACCTGAGTGTTGGCGGCATGCCGAATTTCTTGCCTTTTCGCCGAAACTGAATTCTTGTTGCCAAGGGTTGTTGTTCGGAAGACGGGAACTGGCGGATGAGACGCATCGCATTGGCAGTCGCGTTGTCGGCCCTGGCGCTTGTCGGCGCAGCTTGCGGGCCGGCTTCCGCCGCCAGGCTGGTTTATTGTTCGGAAGCCTCGCCCGATGGCTTCGACCCGGCTCTGTACACTTCCGGCGCCACCTTCGATGCATCCTCGCGCACGATCTATGACAGGCTGGTCCTCCGCAGGCCGGGCACCACCGAACCCATGCCCGGCCTTGCCGAAAGCTGGACGATCTCTCCGGACGGCCTCGAATATGTGTTCAGGCTGCGGCGCGGCGTCGCCTTCCACAGCACCAGCTATTTCACGCCGACGCGCGAATTCAACGCCGACGACGTGATCTTCTCGCTCCAGCGGCAGATCCAGCCGGACCATCCCTATGCGCGTTATGTGAAGGGCGGCGCCTGGGACTATGCCGAGGGCATGTCCATCCCGCAATTGATCAAGAGCATCGACAAGGTCGACGACTACACGGTTCGCATGGTGCTGACGCGCGCCGACGCGGAAATCATTGCCGATCTGGCGATGGATTTCGGCTCGATCCTCTCGGCCGAATATGCCGAGAAACTTGCCGCCAGCGGACGCAAGGAGCAGTTGAACAGCGCGCCGATCGGCACCGGTCCGTTCCAGTTCGTTTCCTACAGCCCCATTTCCAAGATCGAATACGCCGCCAATCCCGATTATTGGGGCGGCAAGCCGCAGATCGACGAACTGGTTTTCAAGATCGAGGCGGATTCGCGCAGGCGCGTCTCCCTGCTCAGATCCGGCGAGTGCCAGGTCGCCTCCTATCCGAATGTCTCGGAGATTGCCGATCTGAAGGCGGATCCGGAGATTCGCGTCGCCGAATCGGTCGCGCTCAATGTGGGCTATCTGGCCTTCAACGCCCTCCAGAAGCCGTTTGACGATCCGCGCGTGCGCATGGCGATCAGCATGGCGATCGACAGGAACGCGATCGTGCGCGAAGTGTTCGCCGGCGCAGCCGTGGTGGCGAAGAACCCGATTCCGCCTACCGTATGGTCCTTCAACGACCAGGTCGACGACTACCCCTATGACCCGGCCGCGGCGCGAAAGATGCTGGCCGAGGCGGGCGTGCGGAACCTGACAATGAAAATCTGGTCGATGCCCGTCGCCCGGCCCTACAATCCGAACGGCCAGCGCACGGCCGAGATGATCAAGGAGGATCTCGCCGCGATCGGGGTGAAGGTCGAGATCGTCAAGAAGGAGTGGGTCGACTACCTGACCGCGTCCCGGGCTAAGGACCGCGACGGGGCCGTGCTGCTGGGATGGACCGGCGACAATGGCGACCCGGCGAACTTTCTCGACATACTGCTCGGCTGCAAAGGCGTCGGCAGCGTCAATCGCGCGCAATGGTGCAACAAGGACTTCGACGAACTGACGCGCAAGGCCAAGGCGGCAACAGACCAGCGCGAGAGGGCGCAGTATTACAAGCAGGCCCAGAGCATCTTTAGGGAAGAGGCGCCGTGGGCGACCATCGCCCATTCGATCACCTATCTGCCGATGTCGCGGAGTGTGCAGGGCTTCACGATGGATCCGATGGGCGGCGTCAATTTCGGCGCCGTCAGGCTCGGCGACGCGAACACCGCCCTCGCCGCGATCCCGCCCGCGGCAAGCAAGCCTGCGCCCGACGCCGCGAAAGCCGCGAGCCGACCGGCCGCGGAACAGCCGGCGGCTGATACGCCCGGCGCTGCAACGGGCCTGACGCAGGAGGCGATGCTTCGCAAGCAGATCGAAGCGCAGTTGCGCAAGGAATTCGAGGAGAAACTGCGGGCGAAACTGAGCGCCAATGAAGGCGTCGTGAAGGCAAGCGACCTGGAAGGACGGCGCGTGGCGCTGGTCGTCGGCAACAACATCTACGACAATGTCAATTCGCTGCAGAAGGCGGTGGGTGACGCTTCGGCGGTCTCAAAACGGCTGGAGGAACTGGGCTTTGCTGTAACGGTCGGCCGGAACCTTTCCATCATCGACACCGAACGGACCATCTCGCATTTCGTGGACGATATCCGCCCCGGCGATACCGTGTTCTTCCATTTTTCCGGCCATGGCATCGAGGTGAACGGCGACAATCTGCTGCTCGCGACCGACGTGCCCCAGGTCGCCGATGGCGAGGCGCGGGTCATCCGCCGCTACGGATTGTCCGCCTCGCAGACCATCGAGGATTTCCAGCGCGCCGGCGCGACGACGGTCGTCGCCGTACTGGACGCATGCCGCGAGAACCCGTTCGGCGCGCGCGCCGTGCGCCGTCTGGGCACGAGGGGCGGACTTGGCAAGATGGACACCGCCCAGGGAACCTTCATCATGTTCTCGGCGGGAACCGGCCAGTTGGCGCTCGACCGGCTGAGCGACGATGACGGCGAAGCCACATCGGTGTTCACCCGCACCCTGCTGCAGAATCTGGGAAGATCGGACATGAGCCTGACCGACATCGCCAAGGCGACGCAGGTCGAGGTCCGCGATCTGGCCAGATCGGTGGGCCACAACCAGACGCCGGCCTATTACGACCAGATCGTCGGCGAAGTGCGCATTCGCTGAGACGAAGCGCAAAACCTTCCCTTGCAATTGGCGGTGGGCGCAGCCCTGTTTTTGACCATGCAGACAAAATCCCTGTTGCGTTTTGGCTCCATTTGAATTTGTCTTTGCGGCAGGGTCCTGCAGAATAATGGGAACGACGGCCATTCCATGGCTGTATTGCCGCGGGGCTGAAACACTCCAAGGAGGAATTCCATGAAGAACATGGCAACGCTGCTGGCGACCACGGCCATTCTGGCCACGCTGGCGACTGCGGCGCATTCAAAAACGCTGGTCTTTTGCTCAGAGGCCTCGCCGGCGCATTTCGATCCGGGGCCGACCACCGGCGGCAATGATTTCGACGCCTCTTCGCGCACCATGTATAACCGTCTGGTGGAATTCGAACATGGCGGCACGGCCGTCAAGCCGGGACTGGCCGAGAGCTGGGAGATTTCCGACGACGGCCTGGAATACACCTTCCACCTGCGCCCCGGCGTGAAGTTTCACACCACCGAGTATTTCACCCCCACGCGCGACATGAACGCCGACGACGTGATCTTCTCGTTCGAGCGCCAGTGGAAGGAAGACAATCCGTGGTACGCCTATCTGTCGGGCCTCACCTGGGACTATTTCCAGGGCATGGACATGCCCAAATTCCTCAAGTCCATCGAGAAGGTCGACGATCTGACCGTCAAGATGACGCTGACTGAGCCCAACGCGCCGATGCTGGCCAATCTGGGCATGGACTTCGCCTCCATCATGTCGAAGGAATATGCCGACCAGCTCGTCGCCTCGGGCGATCTGGCCAGCCTCTCGACCAAGCCGATCGGCACCGGACCGTTCCAGTTCGTCGCCTATCAGGCCGACGCCGTGATCCGCTACAAGGCCTTCCCCGATTACTGGGCCGGCAAGGTGGCGATCGACGATCTGATCTTTGCAATCACCACCGAGCCTGCAACCCGCGTGCAGAAGCTGAAGGCGGGCGAGTGCGATATCATGCCCTACCCGGCTCCGGCCGACATCGCGGGGCTGAAGGCCGATCCCGAGATCAACGTCATGGAGCAGGAAGGCCTGAACATCGGCTACATGTCCTACAACGTGACCATCCCGCCGATGGACAAGGTCGAGGTCCGCAAGGCGCTGAGCACCGCCATCAACAAGGACGCGATCATCGAGGCGGTCTATCAGGGCGCAGGCCAGTCGGCGACCAACCTGATCCCGCCGACGATGTGGTCCTACAACAAGTCGGTCAAGGACAACCCCTACGATCCGGACGCCGCCAAGAAGATGCTCGAGGACGCGGGCGTCAAGGATCTGACGATCGATCTGTGGGCGATGCCGGTCTCACGGCCGTACAATCCGAACGCCCAGCGCGTCGCGGAACTGATCCAGGCCGACTGGGCCAAGATCGGCGTCAAGGCGAACATCGTCACCTATGAATGGACGGAGTACCGCACGCGCGGCAAGCTGAAGGACCGCCCGGGCGCGTTCCAGATCGGCTGGACTGGCGACAATGGCGATCCGGACAATTTCTTCGCCACCCTGTTCTCGTGCTCGGCGATCGGCGTCTCGAACTATTCGAGCTGGTGCGATCCCGAATTCGAGAAGCTGACGCAGGACGCCAAGAAAGTCTCGGACATCGCCGAGCGCACCAAGCTGTATGAGCAGGCGCAGGTCGTGTTCAAGCGCGAGGAGCCGGCCCTGACCATCGCCCACTCCAAGGTGTTCATGCCGATGCGCAAGCGCGTGACGGGCTTCACCATGGACCCGCTCGGCATCCATCGCTTCGACAATGTCGATGTGAGCGAATAACCATCCAAACCGGACGGGCGGCCGCATGGCCGCCCGTTCACCCCTCGAATTGCGCTGGTGCCCATTGCCTGACTCCCGGCTCGAACCGCTTTCCCACATCATGCACTCGGCCGGCCTCGAAGCCGTCGCCATCGTCCCGGGCGCAAATTTCCGCCGGCTGTTCGGCGTCGATTTCCACCAGCACGAACGCCCGCTGGTGATCATCGCGGCGCGAGACCGCGCGCCGCTCGCCATCGTTCCCAATCTGGAAATGCCGTCCTTCGACGCGCTGGACTTTCCCGGCGAGGTGTTCGACTGGCTCGACGGGGACGGCTATCGCGGCGCCTTCGAGGCCGCCGCGACCCATCTGGAAGGGGTGCGCACCCTCGGCGTCGAAGGCCAGACGATGAAGGTCTTCGTCGCCATGGCGCTGGCCGAGGCGATGCCCGCCATGCGCCTCGTCGATTCGCACGCCACCATCTCCGCCATCCGCCTGCACAAGCGCGCCGAGGACGTGGCGATGCTGCGCCGGGCGATCGAACTCTCGGAGCAGGCGCTGGAAGCGACACTCGGCGAAATTCGCGAAGGCATGAGCGAGACGCAGGTCGAAGCGATCCTGCTCAGGAATCTCTTCGAAAGCGGCTGCGACGGGCTGGCCTTCGGCCCCATTGTGGCGGCCGGCGACAATTGCGCCCGCTCGCACGCCAAGGCCCGGCCGGACTACCGTCTCCGCGAGGGCGACGCCCTGCTGTTCGATTTCGGCGGCTCGATCGGCGGCTACAATGCCGACATCACCCGCACCTTCTTCGTCGGATCGGTCAGCGAGCGTGACCGGGCCTTCTACGACACGGTGCTGAGGGCCAATGAGGCGGGGCGGGCCGCCTGCAGGCCCGGCGCGACGGCGCATCATGTCGACGATGTCGTGCAGTGCGTCCTGGAGGCCTCGCCCTTCGCCGCTTTCGCGCGCCACCGGACCGGCCATGGCCTGGGGCTGGAGGTGCATGAGGAGCCCTATATCATCCGCGGCAATCACCGGGCGCTGGAGCCCGGCATGGTGTTCACCGTCGAGCCGGGGCTGTATCGCGCCGGCCATCTCGGCGTGCGGATCGAGGACGACATGCTGATCACGCCGGAAGGGGTGGAGTGCCTCACCTCGTTTCCGCGCGAATTGCGGCTGGTCGGATAGCCGATGCTGGGCTATCTGGCGCGCCGCATCGCACTGCTGGTTCCGACGGTTATCGGAATAACCATCGCCGCTTTCGCCTTCATCCGCCTGCTGCCGGGCGACCCGATCCTGGCCCTCGCGGGCCAGCATGGCGTGACGGCCGAGCGCTATGAAATCCTCAAGGAGCAATTCGGCTTCAACCGCCCGATCTGGGAGCAGTATTTCGACTATCTGCAGAATGTGCTGCATGGCGATTTCGGGATATCGCTTTCGTCCAAGCGGCCGGTGCTGGAAGAATTCCTGACGCGCTTTCCCGCGACGCTGGAGCTTTCGCTGTGCGCGATCATCTTTGCCGTGGCGCTGGGCATTCCCGCGGGCGTGTTCGCCGCCACGCAGCGCGGCAAGTTCGGCGACCAGGCCCTGATGGGCACCGCCCTTGTCGGCTATTCCATGCCGATCTTCTGGTGGGGCCTGCTGCTGATCATGTTCTTCTCAGGCTTCCTGGGCTGGACGCCGGTCTCCGGCCGCATCTCGCTGATGTACTACTTCCCCTCGGTCACCGGCTTCATGCTGATCGACTCCCTGCTTTCCGGGCAGAAGGGCGCCTTCGCCTCGGCGGCGAGCCATCTCGTCCTGCCGGCCATCGTGCTCGGCACGATCCCGCTGGCGGTGATCGCCAGGCAGACGCGTTCGGCGATGCTCGAGGTGCTGGGCGAGGATTATGTGCGCACCGCCCGCGCCAAGGGGCTGTCGCCCTTCGCGGTGATCGGCATCCACGCGCTGCGCAATGCGCTGATCCCCGTCATCACCGTGATCGGCCTGATGGTGGGCACGCTGCTGGCCGGGGCGATCCTGACGGAAACCATCTTCTCCTGGCCGGGCATCGGCAAGTGGATGGTCGATTCGATCTTCCGCCGCGACTATCCGGTCGTCCAGGGCGGGCTCATGCTGATCGCGATGATCGTCATGCTCGTCAATCTGATCGTCGACATGCTGTACGGCCTGATCAATCCGCGCATCCGGCGCCAATAGGAGACGGCGACGATGAGCCAGCCCGCCAACGCCAAGATCGCCGGCAAACCCGGCAGCGAACCCTCCGCTCGGCGGCGCGTGTTCGCCGAGTTCTGGTTCTACTTCTCGGAAAACCGCGGCGCGGTGATCGGGTTCTGGTTCTTCGTCGCGCTGGTCGCGATCGCGATCCTGGCGCCGGTGCTCGCCCCATACGCGCCGAACCAGCAATATCGCGACGCCCTGCTCTCCCCGCCCGCATGGCAGGAGGGCGGACGCTGGGAGTTCCTGCTGGGCACCGACGCGGTCGGGCGCGATCTCCTCTCCCGGCTGATCTACGGATCGCGCTTCTCGCTGTTCATCGGCTGCGTCGTCGTCTCGCTGGCGATGACGGGCGGTGTGATCATCGGGCTGATCGCCGGCTATTTCCGCGGCTGGATCGACATCGTGATCATGCGGATCATGGACATCATCCTCGCCTTCCCGTCGCTGCTGCTGGCGCTGGTGCTGGTCGCCATTCTCGGCCCGGGGCTTCTCAACGCCATGATCGCCATCGCGATCGTGCTGCAGCCGCATTTCGTGCGCCTGACGCGCGCCTCGGTGATGTCGGAGTCCACCCGTGAATATGTGACCTCCGCACGGGTCGCCGGGGCCTCCCCCTTCTACCTGATGACGCGCACCATCCTGCCCAATTGCCTCGGCCCGGTGATCGTCCAGGCGACGCTTTCGTTCTCGAACGCCATTCTCGACGCCGCCGCGCTGGGCTTTCTCGGCATGGGTGCGCAGCCGCCGACGCCCGAATGGGGCACGATGCTGGCCGAGGCGCGCGAGTTCATCCTGCGCGCCTGGTGGGTCGTCACCTTCCCCGGCATCGCCATCCTCGTCACCGTGCTCGCGATCAATCTGATGGGCGACGGCCTGCGCGACGCGCTCGACCCGAAGCTGAAACGGAGTTGAGAGGGGTGGAAATCTTTCTCACTTCGATCGGAGTGACCACCCCGGCTCTGCAGGCGGCCATGCTTCAAGGCCTGCTCAGCTTCTTCGGCGTCCTGGTCACGGGCCTGGTTGCGATCTGGACCTGGAGTGCAAACAAGCGATCCGAGCGGTCCGACCGCGAACGCCTGCGGTCAGAGAAGAAGCAGGATACGCAGCGGGCCCTTTGGGCCGAGATCGACGCATTGTGGCGACAACTGTATCTGAACGGGGCAGCGGAGGATCATATCGCTCTTGCGAAGGCGAATTTTGCGGAAGCCGCCGACAACGAAGAAGGCTACACCCCCTTTGTGGCGTCGGTCGCAGGACTGCGCCTCGTCGAGGTATTGACCGCGGAGATCGCCTTGCTGGACGCTGACGAGATAGCGTCAATTGCAAGGCTTGTCCGGCAACTCCATGCGATCGACGAACTGGCAAGGGACATGCGGACCGAGCAGTTCATCGCCCTCTCG
>JAUIBM010000505.1 GCA_030428345.1 Alphaproteobacteria bacterium
CGCATGCACGCGCGGCCGGCATCGACCGGTATTTCGACTTCTACGCCGGATATGACTCCGGATACGGGGCAAAGCCGGGACCGGGAATGGTCACCGCTTTCGCGGACCATTGCCAGGTCCCGCCGGAGCGTGTGGCGATGGTCGGCGACAGCCTGCACGATCTGCACGCGGCGCGCAGCGCCGGGGCGATCGCCATTGGCGTCACGACTGGCCTTGCCGGGGCGGAGAAGCTGGGTCCGCATGCGGACCATGTGGTCGATGCGCTGGCCGAAACCTTGCGGCTGCCCTTTATCGCCCTGGCGTCACAGCCGTTGCCCCGCCATCAGGCCGAGGGCGAGGACGCGCCTTCACCATCGAAGGCCAGCATTCCCAGCACGCCGGCGTAGGAGCGGGTAAAGGCGATGGCGTTGGGGTCGACATCCTCGCTGGCCATCACGGCTATCGCCTGCTCCTGCGCGTCGAACACGACGAAATACAGTTCCTGCGTTTCGCCGTGGCAGATCGCCGCTGCCCGACCCGGCCTGCCCTGCAGGAGGGCTGCCGGAATTTCGAACAGCATGGCGCAGCCGGCCGCTTGCGCCGCATTGCGCATCGAATCGATGAACTGGTCGCCGGAAGCCATTTCCGCCAATGCCGCTTCCAGCAGTTCCGGCAGGTCGGAAATCACATCGGAGTCGATGTCACTGCCCTCGATGGCGGCGATCGGGGCGTCGGGGGCGACGACTTTCAGCACGCTTTCGCGCCTGGTCTCGCCCTCTGCTTTCGATTGTCGCGACTGCGCGCCGCCCCTGCGCCGCTTTCCCGCCTTTGCCTGATTTTGCTTGGCAATCATTTTGCTTCGTCTCCGTGGATCGCGGGAGTAAAGAGGGGCGGCTTGGCGAAGCGGCATATTTCGCATTACGCCGGGTCACACATTGTTTCAAGATTCGGCTTGTCGCCATATCGCAAGATGGAAAAGCCTGTGGAAAGGTGACGGCGAGAAATGGTTGGATATTACGAGCGCAAATGGTCGGCTACGGCGAAGCGGTGCGAGTTTCTTGCATTGCTCTGCATTCCCTATTTCGCGCTGTCTATTGTCCTGCACCGCGCCGTACTGATTACTTCCATCCAGGCGATCTGGCTGATCGCCTTCGGCCTGGCCCTGCTGCTGGCCAGCCTCTACTTCGGCATTCGCGCCCTGTGGGAGATCTGGAACAAGGGCCATCGCGGTGGAGGCGCCGCGCTGCGCGGCATCGTGCTGGCGCTGGCCATGCTCGCGCCCTTCTGCTGGTACGGCTATCTGGCCGTCACGCTGCCGCTGCTTTCCGATGTGGCGACGGACCCGGTAGACCCGCCTGAGTTCCTCACCGCCCAGGCGTTGCGTCAGGAAATGGCCGATCGCGGCGTCAACCAGTTGTCCGCCTATGGCGAGGACTATGGCGATGTGCTGGACGCCGCCTACCCAAAGCTCGGCTCGCGGCGCTACGATGCCGGCTCGGAGCGTGTGCTTGCCAGCGTGCGCCAGCTTATCGCGGCGCGCGGATGGACGGTCACCGCCACCAGCGAATTGCCGGAATCCGATGCGGCGGCGGAGGGGCCCGCCGTCGAAGGGGATGCCGGCGAAAAGCCGGCGGACGCCAAGCCCGCCAGCGGGAAGCAGGCAAAAGCCGCGAACGACAAGAAGAAGGCCGAAGAAGAAAAGCCCGAGGATGCGATCGGGCCGCAGAATTTCGAGGTCCAGGCCGTGGCCCGCACGCTCGTCTTCGGGTTCAAGAGCGATGTGGTTGTGAGAATCGTCTCCGAGGAGGAGGCGTCCCTTGTCGATATGCGCGCCGCCTCGCGCTACGGCGCGCATGATTTCGGCTTCAATGCCCGGTTGATCGAGAAATTCCTGGCGGATCTGGATGCCTCGCTGGTTGGCATCGCTGGCGAAGGCTAGCCAGGGCGGCTGCACATTCGCTGATCAACCTTGCCGCAAAATGCATAAACATGATGCATAGTCATGTAACATGATTTTCCGTCATATTGCGTGCGTGCAGCGTGCGTCCGAAATTTTCCCAAGAGAGTCAATTGCCTGAAGGATGCGCGCGTCGTTCGCGCGTGACTCCGGTCGGCTTGGCATGGAAATTGATTGAGAGTAAATTAAGCTGATCGATGGTCGGTCTGCTTGCACCAGAACAGGGACGCACCATGCAGCACACTCCCCACGGCTTCGCGCCTCTTTCCCGCCGTTCCGCACTCAAGCTTGGCGCTGCGGCAGGCGCCTTTGCCTTTGCACCCGGTTACTTTACTTCCGCCTTCGGTCAGGACCGCGCCAAGACGCTTGTCATCGCAGCGCCCGCGACCCCCCTCAGCCTGGATGTCGAGAACTCGCTGTCCTTGGGCACGATCGACACCGTGGCGGCGTTTTACGACTACCTGATCGGCTTCAACACCATTCCCGACCCGGACGTGGAGGGCGTCATGCGCGAGGACCTGAAGCCCGACGCCTCCCTGCCCGGCGGCTACAACCTCAAGGGCATGCTGGCCGAGAGCTGGGATTATGCGCCGGACGGCAAGTCCGTGCGCTTCACCCTGCGCAAGGGCGTCATGTCCAACTGGGGCAACGAACTGACGGCCGAGGACGTCAAATACACCTTCGACCGCAAGTTCGAGGTGAAGGGCGCCGGCTCCTTCATGACCTTCGTGATGGGCCTGCCGAACAAGGACGCGGTCAAGGTCGAGGACAAATATGTCGTCTCCTTCACGCTGGAAAATCCCAATCCGATCCTGATGATCGTGTGCGGCCACCTTGCAAACCCGATCTTCGACTCCACCAAGTGCAAGGAAATGGCGACCGCTGACGATCCCTGGGCGCGCAAGTTCCTGGACACCAATGTCGCCGGCTTCGGTCCCTATGACCTGAAGGAGATCACCCGCGGCCAGCAGATGGTGGCGACAGCGCGCGACGATTATTACGCCGAAAAGCCGTTCTTCAAGACCGTGATCTTCCGCGAGGTTCCCGCTTCCGCAACGCGTCTGCAATTGCTCAATGGCGGCGCCGTCGATATCGCGCAGAACCTTTCACCCACCGAAATGAAGAGCCTTGCCGGCAATCCCAAGGCGAAGGTCACCTCGATCGAGGCGAGC
>JAUIBM010000506.1 GCA_030428345.1 Alphaproteobacteria bacterium
GGCCGCGAGCAGGCGGCGGCGAATGTCGGGGGACGCGCCTTGACCTGGGTGATGTACTTGACCTTGACGCGACGCCCGGCGACGGCCGGCGGGGGATGGTGATGCACGACCCCTTCCAGCCAGCGATTGAGCATGGCCGTGGGAATGCGCCGGTTCCAGGCTTCGTGGACATCGACGACGGCCTGCATCAGGCGGTCGGTGCCCTCGCCGGTGAGGCCGGATACGGGAACCACCTTCATGCCCTTGATCTGCGGCAGCAGGCGCTCGGCCTTTTCCAGCAGGACTTTCAGCGTTTCCTGCCGGTCCTCGACCTGGTCCCATTTGTTAAGGGCGATCACCGGGGCCCTGCCCTCGCGGATGATCAGGTCGGCGATCTGCAAGTCCTGCTTCTCGAAGGATTGCGTGGCGTCGAAAACGACGATCACCACCTCGGCGAATTTCGCGGCGCGCAGGCCGTCGGCGACCGAGAGTTTCTCCAGCTTCTCCTGAACGCGCGCCTTGCGGCGCATGCCGGCGGTGTCGAACATGCGGATGGGCGTGCCGCCCCAATCGAACCCGAGCGAGATCGCGTCGCGGGTGATTCCCGCTTCGGGACCGGTGAGCAGGCGTTCCTCGCCAATGAGCTCGTTCACCAGCGTCGACTTGCCGGCATTGGGGCGGCCGACGACGGCGATTCGCAGCGGCTTGGTCGCATCATAGGAGGGGATGATCTCCTCGCCATTCTCGTCGAACAGGATCGCCTCGGCGCCGTCCTCGCCGAAATCGCCCTCCAGCATCGGGTCGGGCGGATAGGCGCGGTCCTCGCCGATCTCGGCAATGATCGCCTGCTGCAGATCGGCTAGGCCGATTCCGTGCTCGGCGGAAAGGGGCACCGGGTCGCCCAGCCCGAGCGAAAAGGAATCGTAATAGCCGGACTCGCCGGTCGAGCCCTCGAACTTGTTCGCAAGCAGCACCACCGGCTTGCCGGAGCGCCGCACGATATCGGCGAAGGCGCGGTCGGACGGCGTGATGCCGGCGCGGGCGTCGATCATGAAGAGGACCAGATCGGCGTCGGCGATGGCGATTTCCGTCTGCGCGCGCATCCGCCCTTCAAGGCTCTCTTCCTGCGCCTCCTCCAGACCGGCCGTATCGATGACCTGGAATTGCATCTGGCCGATGGAGGCGTCCGCCATGCGCCGGTCGCGGGTTACGCCGGGCGTGTCGTCGACCAGCGCAAGGCGCTTGCCGACCAGGCGGTTGAAGAGCGTGGATTTGCCGACATTGGGACGGCCGACAATCGCTACGGTGAAACTCATGAGCGCCTCGCGCCGCGCAATGCGGCGTCACCCGGGATCGTCCGGGAGGGTTTGATTAGCTGGCGCCGGTTGCGCCCTTGCCGGCAAGCAATTCGAGCATCACGGCCGCACGATCGCGCCCGCCGCCCGTTACATTGGCGTCTTCCACGATCTGGCGGAACCAGTTCGCGGCTTCTTGATCGGCGCCGGCCTTCCAGGCGGCGAGGCCCAACGCCTCGCGCGCGACCGAGCGATAGGGGTGGCCCGCGGCGGCGAAGGCGGAGAGCCGCGCCTTCACCTGATCGTAGGATTCAAGATCGACCGCCAGCAAACCGGCGCGCAATTGGGCGACGGAACGGAATGCCTGGTCGTAGCTCTTGTCCGCGGCAATCGCGTCGAATGCCTTGAGCGCGGCTTCCTTGTCGCCCTTTTTCTGCTCTTCGCCGGCCAGGCGAAGCCTGGCAAGGGCCGGATATTCGCCCGAGCCGGACGCCGCCAGCTCTTCCAGAGCGGCTGTAGCGTCGTCATTCTTGCCGGCCTGCGAAAGCTCGACCGCCTTCAGGAAGGCGTCGCCGGACTGCGCCGCCTGACGGTCCGCCCAGTATTCCCAGCCGCGATAGCCGGCGGTGGCCAGCACCACCAGGACCGCCAGACCGATCGCAACCTTGCCATACCGGCTCCACAAGCCGGACAATTGGTCGCGACGAAGTTCTTCGTCTACCTCACGGATGAAACTGTCGTCCGACATGACGCGGCCCTGCCCTCAATAAGTGTCAGCCGCACACGCGGCAGACGCGCCTTGTAGCGGAAAGGCGGGTCGCGATGCAATCGTTGCGGCGAAGCGGGCAGAATTGGCCGGTATCATGCGCCCAGCGGCACTGGCACGCCGATGAGCCACTCATGCAGCTTCCAGATGAAAAGGCCATAGACGACCAAGCCGATCACCACCGCCAGAACGTCGTTCAAGACGGGACCGGGAGCGGGAATGGGCGCATTGCGGCGCTTGGCCGAAATGCGGTCGAGAACGGCCCAGACCAGGAAGGTCCCGAACAGCAGCACGGAGGCGAGATCGCCATTGACCAGAAGATGTCCGAAGGCCCAGAGCTTCACGGCGACGAGCATGGGGTGCTTCAGCATCGGCTTCAGCCGGCCGGCGGGCAGTTGCGAGGCCGCAAGCGCGATGAAGGACAGCGCCATCAGCAGAAGCTGGAGATGCACCATCCAGAACGGCGTGACATAGAGCACCGGCGCCAGCGGGCGGGCCAGCGCATAGCCCCAGATCAGAACCACCAGCCCGACCAGCGAAACGAGGGAATAAATTCCCTTCCAACGCATCTCGCCCATCGAGGCGACGCGCGCATCGCGCCATGCCGGTGCGAAAATGCGCACGGAATGCACGCCGAGGAAGATCACTAGTCCGAGGATGAGAATTGCCATGGATGGAGCTCCGCCGCGCCGGCCCGTCCGGCGCGGTTCGTTCTACATCCAATCAACGTCTTGCGCTACCGCCGCAGCCGCGACAGCTCGCCGCCTATTCCGCAGGCCCCTTCACGCCCGGCCCGCCAGGTTCTGCGGCATCGATGATCGTATCCATGTCGGCCATATCGTCGTCGGCTTCCGGAGAATAGGGCACCCCCTCGATCGACAGTTCGAATTGCTTCAGGCGCTTGTGGATGGAAAGCAGTTCGACGATCGTCCCCCAGGAATTCACGAGATACTGGAACGAGCTTGAGACCTGGCTGAAGGCGGAGGCGACCTGCTGGAAAAAGCCGAAGGTGATTGCGCCTACGGCGAAGGTGGGCACCAGAATGAGGAGCGAAAACACATTGTC
>JAUIBM010000507.1 GCA_030428345.1 Alphaproteobacteria bacterium
CCGCGCAAACGGGCGGCGACGACGCTGCTGACGGAATGCGCGTCGGCGCGCGGCAGGCGACAGTAATCGGCGTTCATGGTCCTTGCCAGTTCGCGGGTGGCCTCGCGCTCGCGCCGGGAAATGTCGATGACCAGAATGTCGATCTCCATCTGCGCCATCCTGCGCGCCATTGATTCAGTGTCCTGCGCGGCGGCGCCTCGGTCCATCCTGCCGTCAAGCGCGACATTGCCGCTGCCGTCGGTCATCAACACGACGAGCGGCGACTGACCCTTGCGGCGGACGCTGCCGACCAGTTCGATGGTCTTTTCCAGAGCGCCGGCCAGCGGCGTCGCGCCGCCGCCGGGCAGGGCCCCGAGCGAGCGTTTGGCGCGAACCAGCGAGCGCGTCGGCTCCATCAGCAGTTCGGCCCGCTCTCCGCGAAAGGCGATCAACGCCACCTGGTCGCGCCGGACATAGCAATCGGCAAGCAGCAATTCGACGGCGCCCTTGGCCTCGCCCAGGCGATCAAGCGCGGTCGAACCGGAAGCGTCGACCGCGAAGATGGTCGTGGATTGGCGCGGCTGCCGGCATCGCCGGAACCGGAAGTCGGACTTGCGCACGCGCAAGGGCGATTGCATGCCCGGCGCGCGTCCCCTGAGCCTCTGCCAAGGCGCGGCGGCGCGCAATGTGGACGCGGCATCCGGCCGGGGAGAGGCCCTGGTGGGACGCTGCGAAACGCCGACCGGGCGGCCGCGCGCGCCGTCATTGGACCTGCCGCCGGAACGGCCTGCGGCGCCGGCTCCGCCGCGCCGGTCCGAGCGGAAAAACTCGGCAATGTCGGGCAGGCGCGCCCTGGCCGATTCTACCAGCATGTCGCGCAGCCGATCGAGTTCGTCGGCGGAGGGCGGCGCATCCTCGTCGTCGGGCGCATTGTCGGTTTCGCCGGGGTCCGGCGGCTGCTCCTGGGGCTCTTGCGCCGCCTCCTGGGGTTCGGCGACGCCAAGCCCCAAGACCAGCCTGAGTGCGGCATCGGCATGGTCGCCGGAGACTTCCGAAGCGCCATCGAGCGATGCAAGCGCGGCGGCAACCCTGCACAGGGACAGGGCCGGGCGCATCGAGCGAGCGCCCGCCGCAAGCGAAATCTCGACGAAGGCCTCGACAAGTTCGCCTGCCGGCGCCGGCAGGCGCGGCGGGCATTCTCCAGCCGCCGCAATGAAGGGGCGTATCAGCGATTCGCGCCAGCTCACGGCGGAAAGATCGATCCGCATCGGCATGCGATCGGCCAGTTTCGGGCACAGACTTTCGTCCGGGTCCGCGCCCTCGTCGATCGCGATCAGGCACAGGCGGTTGCGGTCGAGCCACTCAGAAATTGCACCGGCCGCCGCGTCCTCGATCCGCTCGGCCATGGCGAGCACGGCAAAGCCGCCGCTTGCCCGCTCAAGCAAGCCTTCTTCCATGACCGTGTGCCCGGCCTCGATCGTTGCGGCGAGATCGAGGCCGCCGATCAGCCGGCCGGCATCGATCGTGGAGGAAAACCGGATGAAGGGCGCGCCCGGCGCGAGCGAGCGCAGAATGGCGAGCCAGGCATCGAGCGCGGGGCCATGACGGGCGCGCAGGTGTATCCCGGCGATGGGTGGGTGCCGGGGCCTTGTTTCGCTGCCGCCTTGCGGCGCGAGGGAGGCGGCAAGCAGCCTTGCGGCCAGGATGGCGTCGGACCAGGTGCCGGGCAGTTCAGGCGTCGACAGCAGCGTCATTGCCGATTTCCGCCAGCGCGCGTTCGACCCGGGTGGCCGAGCCCGCTTCGTCCAACGGGTCGCGGCGAAGCCGATGGCGCAACGCCATGGGCGCGACTGCGGCGATGTCGGACCGCTTCGCCTGCAACCGCCCGTCCAGCGCGGCGCGGCAGCGGGCGGCGCGAACCAGTGTTAGCTCGCCGCGCAGACCATCGACGCCGAGATGCATGCAGAGCTCGGCGGCGAATTCGAGCGCCTCGTCGGGGGCTTCCACGTCGGAGACGATTTCCCGCGCTTTGACGATCTTGCGCGTCAGCGCGCGCTGGGCCTTCTTCCAGGCCTCGCCAAAGCCGATGGGATCGCGCTCATAGTCCTCGCGGCGCCGCACCACCTCGACGCGCTCCCTGACCGTCGAGGGCGAGGCGACATCGACCATCAGGCCAAACCGGTCGAGCAATTGCGGGCGCAACTCCCCTTCTTCGGGATTGCCGCTGCCCACCAGCACGAATCTGGAGGGGTGGCGTATGCTCAACCCTTCCCGCTCGACCAGATTGACGCCGGAAGCGGCGACGTCGAGAAGCAGGTCGACAAGATGGTCCTCGAGCAGATTGGCTTCGTCGATATAGAGAAAACCGCGATGCGCGCGCGCCAGCAATCCCGGCTCGAAGCGCTTCTCGCCAACCGTCAGCGCACGTTCCAGATCGAGTGCACCGACCACCCGGTCCTCGGACGCGCCGAGCGGCAGATCGATCACCGGAGTGGGGACCTTCGCGCTCGCCCCGGCCTCGCGGGCGCAGTCCGGGCAGTCCTGCGGGTCGCCGGACGGGTCGCAGTTGAAGCGGCAGTTCCTGCGAACCGCGATCGGGGGAAGCAGCGCCGCCAGGGCGCGAACCGCCGTCGACTTGCCGGTGCCGCGATCGCCGAAGACCAGGACGCCGCCCAGTTTCTGGTCCACGGCCACCAGCAGCAGCGCGTCCTTCATCTGGTTCTGGCCGACGATCGCCGAGAAGGGAAACGGCGCCAAACTGGCGACGGGCCGGGTCATTGGCGGGCTCCTGCTGAAGGGCTCCTGGTCCTGCGGGCGGACATGCGATGTTAATCTGCGTTGACGCCCGAATGTCCACATCTTTATACATCACAAAGGTGATTGCAACGGGGCCTTGCGCGGCGGCCACCGTCCCGGGTTTGCCAGCAAACCTGTTTCAGCCGCGGCAAAAACGGCCCATGAACGGGTCGAAGACACATTGTTCAACGGGAGAAACAGCATGAATTTCAAGTCATTCGCGGCAATCGGCTCGGTGCTGGCCGCGGTAGCGTTCGCCTCGCCAGCCATGGCTGACGGCAATGCAGAAGCCGGCGCAA
>JAUIBM010000508.1 GCA_030428345.1 Alphaproteobacteria bacterium
TCCGGGGTGCGGATTTCCTGCGCGTAGGTCGGGCTCACGGTGGTGACGGCGTCCGCGGCGCGGATGCCGGCCTTCAGATAGCCGACGCCGCCGAAATATTCGACGCCATCGACGGAAAAGGCGGCCGGCGGCAATTCGAGACCGCCGAAGATGCCCGGATCGAACCGGCCCTGAAAGGCGATGTTGTGGATGGTGATGACGCCGGGAGGGCACGGCTTTCCCGAATAGCGCAGATAGGCGAGCGTCATTGCCGCCTGCCAGTCGTGGACATGAACGACGTCCGATGCATAGCCCGCGACCGCGCCCTGAGCGATCGCCGCCCCGGCTCGCGAAAACGCGGCGAAACGCCGCCAGTTGTCGTGATGGTCGGCCCCCGTGGCGTCGCCATAAGGGCCGCCGTCGCGCTTGAACAATTGCGGTGCGTCCAGCACAAACAGCTTCAAGCCCTCATGCGTGGCGGAAAGCAGGCTCGCCGGCACGCCGAGCAAGCGCTGGAAGGTCGCGACCTTGGTGGTCTTTCCCAGTTTAGCCAGCAGCGAGGGGTAGCCGGGAACGAGCGTTCGGACCTCGACGCCAGCCGGTTCGAGCGCGAGGGGAAGCGCGCCGGCGACGTCAGCAAGCCCGCCGGTCTTGATCAGCGGAAAGATTTCGGACGCGACCGAAAGCACCTTCATTCGTAGAACAGCCCCGCCTTGTCGAGCATGGTCTGGGTGATCAGGCAGACGCCGCCATCGGTAAGGCGGAACCGCTTGGCGTCGAGTTCGGGGTCCTCGCCGACGACGAGGCCCGCGGGAATTTTCACGCCACGGTCGATTACCACGTTCTTCAGCCTTGCGCCCCTGCCGATCACGCTGTCGGGCAGCACCACCGCGCCTTCCAGCGAGGAATAGGAACGCGCGAGTACGCCGGTGAAGATCAGGCTCCGGAAAATGCTCGATCCGGAAATGATGCAGTCGCCGGAGACCAGCGAGGAGATCGCCTGACCTCGCCTGCCGTCCTCATTGTGCACGAATTTCGCCGGCGGCTTGATCTCGGCATAGGTCCAGATCGGCCATGAGCGGTCGTAAAGGTCGAGTTCTGGCAGGATTTCGGTCAGGTCGATATTGGCCTGCCAATAAGCGCCGATGGTCCCCACGTCGCGCCAGTAAGCTTGGGTCTCGCTGGATGAGCGCACGCAGGAGGTGGAGAAGCGATGCGCCACCGCCTTTCCGTGGCGCACGATGTGCGGAATGATGTCCTTGCCGAAATCCCGGCTGGAGTGGGGATCCTCGGCGTCGCGCCGCAACTCCTCCAGCAGGAACTTCGTGGTGAAGACATAGATGCCCATCGAGGCGAGGGCGAAGTCGGGTCTGCCCGGAATGCCGGGCGGGTCAGCCGGCTTTTCGAAGAAATCGACGATGGTGTCGTCCTCGTCGACATGCATGACGCCGAAGCCTACCGCCTCCATGCGCGGCACTTCCAGGCAGCCGACCGTGACGTCCGCCCCGGAATTGACGTGCTGCTGCAGCATCAGTTCATAGTCCATCTTGTAGACATGGTCGCCGGCCAGAATGACCATGTATTCAACGCCGTAGTCGGAGATGATGTCGGCGTTCTGGTGCACCGCGTCGGCGGTTCCCTCATACCACTGGCTTTCGCTCAATCGCTGGCTTGCCGGCAGGATGTCGAAGCTCTCATTGCGCTCGGGTCGCAGGAAGTTCCAGCCGCGCTGCATGTGGCGGATCAGCGAATGGGCGCGATATTGCGTGGCGACGCCGATGCGGCGGATGCCGGAATTGATGGCGTTGGAGAGCGCGAAGTCGATGATCCGGGTCTTGCCGCCGAAATACACGGCGGGCTTGGCGCGGCGATCGGTCAATTCGTGCAGGCGGCTGCCGCGCCCTCCCGCCAGCACATAGGCCATGGCGTTTCTGGCGAGCGGTGAATTCCTCTGTACTTCCAAAGTCTCCTCCTTTTCGTCAGGCCTCTAGTTCGAACATCAGCGTGGCGAGCGGCGGCAGTGTGAGCGTCGCGGCGCCGTTCACAACGTCAACGCCCCCGAGGTTGCCGAGTTGCGAGCCGCCGTAGATTTCCGAGTCGGTATTGACGATTTCCCGCCAGCGCCCGTCCGCCGGCATCGGCACGACGTAGTCGCTGCGCACGGCGGGTGTGAAATTGCAGACGACGACGATGGGGTTCGCGCCCGGCGCTCGGCGCAGCCAGGCAAAGACCGAATTGGCCGAATCGTCGGCGATCAGCCATTCGAAGCCCTCGGGCTCGCAATCGCGCCCATGCAGGGCCGGCTTGTCGCGATAGGCGTGGTTGAGGTCGCGCACCAGCCTGCGCATGCCTTCATGCGAACCGTGCTGCAGCAGGTGCCAGTCCAGCGAGCGCTGCTCGGACCACTCGTCGCGCTGTGCGAATTCCTGCCCCATGAACAGCAGTTTCTTGCCCGGGTAACCCCACATCAGGCCGTAATAGGCGCGCAGGGTCGCGAATTTCTGCCAATCGTCGCCCGACATCTTGTTGAGCAGCGAGCCCTTGCCATGCACCACTTCGTCATGACTCAGCGGCAGGACGAAATTCTCCGAGAAGGCATAGAGCAGGCCGAAGGTGATGTCGTCGTGATGGTATTTTCGATGCACGGGATCGCGGCCCATATAGACTAGCGTGTCGTGCATGAAGCCCATGTTCCACTTGAATCCGAAGCCGAGGCCGCCTTCGTGCACCGGTTGGCTGACCTTGGGCCAGGAGGTGGATTCCTCCGCGATGGTGACGACGCCGCGATGCGTGCCGTAGATCGCCTTGTTCATCTCCCGCAGGAATTGAACCGCTTCCAGGTTCTCGCGGCCGCCATGCTCGTTGGGGATCCATTCGCCCTGTTTGCGGGAATAATCGAGATAGAGCATCGAGGCCACCGCATCGACCCGCAGGCCGTCGACGTGATAGCGCTCGGCCCAGAACAGCGCATTGTTGACCAGGAAAGACACCACCTCGGTTCGGCCGAAATTGTAGATCGCGGTGTTCCAGTCCGGGTGAAAGCCCTTTCGCGGGTCGGCGTGCTCGTAAAGCGCGGTCCCGTCGAACCGG
>JAUIBM010000509.1 GCA_030428345.1 Alphaproteobacteria bacterium
ATGCGCCGCAGACGCTGGTTTTCGCCATGCTGGGCGCCGGCGTCAATCTCGGCTCGCGCGTGCAGGTGGCCTTGTCGGTGGCGCTGTTCGTGCTCTCGGCGCTGCTGGGGGTATGGGTCTACGCCAATTACCGCAAGCGGCTGAAGAACGGCGGCTGAAGAACGGCGCCTGAAGAACAGCGTCCGAACGAGAGCGTATGGCCGGCGGCTAGTCCTCGCGGGTCTCCGGGGCCCTGGTGCGCTTGCGCAGCCAGGTCACGCCGAACAGATCATACAGGCCGATGATCGCCCGGTTGAGATTGTTGTATTTCGAGACGCCGATGACCCGCGGCCGGTCGTTCACCGGATGATAGGCGGTCTTGTAGCCATAGGTCTGGAACAGCGCCGGCAGATAGCGATGGATGCTGGTGAAGAACGGCAGGAGCAGGAACGCCTCCCGCCAATACACCTTGATGCCGCAGCCGGTATCCGGGCAATCGTCGCCGAGCACCCGGTCGCGGATCCAGTTCGCCGCACGCGAGGCCAGCTTCTTCGATCCGCTGTCCTGGCGACGGGTTCTCACGCCGCCCACAAGCGCCGGCATGGAGCGGTCTCCCGGTTCGCCGAGCTTGGCGAACAGGGAAGGGATGTCGTGCGGGTCGTTCTGGCCGTCACCATCCATGCTGGCGATCACCGGGAACCGCGCGGCAAGAATTCCGGTTCTCAGCGCCGTCGACTGGCCGGCATTCTGCAGATGCTTGATCAGCCGCAGATTGGGATGGCTCTCCTTGAGCGCGACGATCTCCGCCGCCGTGCCGTCTGTCGAGCAGTCGTCGACCACGATCACTTCGCCGAGCAACGCGTCGTCGATCGACGCATAGGTCTCCTTGACCAGTCGGCCGATATTGCCTTCTTCGTTGAAGACCGGGATGACGACGGAAACGGGCATTTACGGCCATGCCTTGAAAGCGGGTTTCGTCTGCCGCCTTCGCGTCGGGCGAGCTTGACTTGCGGCGGCGTAAATCACATACACGCGCGGAATTGGCAAGGGCGCGCCCGAGTTCGCTTTGAGGCTCCCCGTTCGTAAGGATTTCTTTTCGTGACGGCCGTGGAAGAAAAAGGGCCGATGATTTCGCGCGGGGCCAGTGTCTGGGCGACCCGCACCGTCGTTGTGCTCGGGATAATTCTTGCCTGCCGCATTCTATCTCTGTGGTTCAACAACACCGAGCTGTTTTTCGACGAGGCCCAATACTGGGTCTGGGGCAATGAGCCCGCCTTCGGATATTTTTCCAAGCCGCCATTGCTGGCCTGGATCATCGGGCTGACGACGTTTGTATTCGGCGATAGTGAATTCGCCATCAGGCTTCCCTCGCCATTTCTGCATACCGCCACTGCGGCAATGGTGTTTTTCTGCGCCCGCAGGTTGTTCGATTCGCGCACCGGCTTCTGGGCGGCGCTGACCTATGCCTTGCTCCCGGCGGTGACGCTTTCCTCCGAACTGATCTCGACCGACGTGCCCCTGCTTTTCTTCTGGAGCGCGGCGCTGCTGGCGTTCCTGGAACTGGAGGAAAAGGACAGCCGCGCCGCGGCGGTCATGCTCGGCCTGTCGCTGGGCTTCGGCCTGATGGCGAAATACGCCATGCTCTATTTCTTCATCTGCGTGGTGGTCTATTCGTTTGGCGTCGGCGAACGCCCGCATGTCCTAGCCCGCAGGAATTTCTGGATCGCCGCCGGCATTGCGCTTCTGATCCTTCTACCCAATCTGGTGTGGAACGCGTTGAACCAGTTCGCGACGGTCGGCCATACCGGAGAGAACATCGGCTGGGGGCATGGCTTTCCGAATTTCTCCGGCCTCGGCGAGTTTCTCGCCTCCCAGTTCGGCGTCATGGGCCCCCTGCTGTTCGGCATCTACCTTGCAGCCCTGTTCCGCCTGCCGCGCGAGGGCATGAACCGCCAGCAATGGTTCCTGATCGCGTTCTCCGCCCCGATCCTGGCGATCATCTGTTTCCAGGCCCTGATGAGCAAGGCCTATGCGAACTGGGCGGCGCTGACCTATCTCGCCGGCACGATCCTGGTTGCGGACCTGATTGCAAACCGCATTCCCGATTGGTGGCTGAAGGCCTCCACGGGCCTTCACGCGCTGGTCTTCGCGGTTTTCTCCGTCGTCGTGGCCTTCAGCCAGCCGGGACAGTTGCCGCTGCCGGAGGACGTCAAGCCCTTCGAGCGGACCCAAGGCTCGATCGAAATCGCCGGCGAGGCGCGCGCCATGCTGGCAAAGGAACAATACAGCGCGATTCTCGTGGATGACCGGCGCATGGCATCGCTCATGAGCTATTATCTGCGCGATGCGCGCTTGCCGGTCCTGTCCTGGCGCTCGGGCGAGGCGCCGCGCGACCATTTCGAGATGACGAGGCCCTATCAGGAAAATCCGCTCATGCCCGCCTTGTATATCACCCGCCAGCGCAACCCGGCCGGCGTGATCTCATCCTTCGGCGATGCGGAATATGTGGGCGAGATCCTGCCGACGGCGGGGGAAATCGCGCATATCTGGTTCTACAGGTTGCGAGACTACCGCGCGCAGCAGGGCTAGCGCAGGTGGCAGGTCCTTCTCCGGATTCCACCCGCGCTGCGTTCAGCGATCATGCGGACTGGCGCGAGACCGCCCTCGTCGCGGCCGTGGCGCTTGCGGTCGGGATTGCGACGGCCGTGATCTTCTCGCCGTTCTGGCAATCCCTGCGCACCCTGTTCCTGCGCGGTTTCACCCTTTGGTATGTCGTCATCGTCGCCGCCTGGCTGTTCGCGGCGGCGCGGCGAAGCCCGGTCCTCGGACTCGGCTGGGAGCGGTGGTTCTACATGCTGCTGTGCTCGCTGGCCGGCCCGCTGCTGCTGGTCAACGTCCTCCTGAAGGAACATTGGGGGCGCTGGCGTCCCCGCGAGATCTTTGACCTGGGCGGCCGGGAGATCTTCACGCCCGTGCTCAGCCCGGCCGGGACCTGTCTCGACAATTGTTCATTCGTGAGCGGCGAGGTCGCGTCCATGGCGATGGTCTTTATCGCCCTGGCGTTCTCGACCCGCCATTGGCGTCCGAT
>JAUIBM010000510.1 GCA_030428345.1 Alphaproteobacteria bacterium
GCGGGAAGATGTACTGCTTGTAGTCGCTGGCATCGACGAGGCCGCGCAGCAGCGTGGCAGCGCCCCAGAGGTAGCTTTCGATTTCGCGTTGGGTCAGCCCGGTCATTGCAGCCACGCCCCTTCGACCAGCACCTTGCGCAGGTGATCCTCGGCCGCACGAGCGTCGGCCAGCGCTGTCTTGAATGCCTCGGCGGCCTCAGGCAGCGGTGGGATGTCCTGGCCGATGGGCGGCAGGACGTAACGCGAGATGTTCAGCGTCCACCCTTCCTTCTTGATCTCGTCCAGCGTCGCCACCTTGGCGCGATCCTCGACATCCTCGAAGGCGCGGTACCAGGCGACGATCTGGTCGCTGTGCTCCTGATTGAGGAAGTTCTGCGCCCGGCCTTTGCGGAACAGACTGGAGGCGTCGATGATCAGTACCTTGTTCTTTCGGGCCTCGGGCTTCTTGCGGCGCAGGATGACGACACATCCGGCCAGCTGCGTGCCGTAGAACAGGTTCGGCGCAAGGCCGATGACCGCCTCGACCATGTCCTTTTCCAGCAGGGCCTGCCGGATCGAGCCTTCGGCCGACTTCCGAAACAGCGCGCCCTGCGGCAGGACGACGGCCATGCGGCTGTTCCCGGTCGGCGCCATGGATGCGATCATGTGCTGGACGAAGGCGTAGTCGCCATAGCTTTCGGGCGGGATCCCGTAATGGGCCCGGCTCCAGGGGTCTGCCTCCCACAGGTCACGCCCCCATTCCTTCAGCGAGAACGGCGGGTTCGCGATGACACAGTCGAAGGTGGCGAGGCCACCCGTGCTGGAGTCCGTGAAGGCCGGATTCCGCAACGTGTCCTCACGGGCCACCTGGAAGTCCTCAATCCCGTGCAGGACAAGGTTCATCCGGGCGATCGCGGCCGTGGTCAGGTTCTTCTCCTGGCCGTAGATCTTGCCGTAGAAGGTGCGCGGATCGCCGCCCTTGCGCATCACATGCTCGATAGCCCCGAGCAGCATACCGCCCGTGCCGCAGGCGGGGTCGTAGATGCTTTCACTTTCCTTGGGGTCGAGGATTTCGACCATCATGCGCACGACGCTACGCGGCGTGTAGAACTCGCCCGCCTTGTTGCGGCGGGTGACGTCGGCAAATTTGCCCACCAAATATTCGTAGGCGTCGCCCAGCACGTCGGTGCTGACGGTGGTGTTGCCGAGCCCGATCTCAGAGAACCCCTCGATCAGATCCTTCAGCAACTCGTCGGAGAACTTCTCCTTGTTGCCCCAGTCCGCCGAACCAAATACGCGGAACAGCGTGTCCGGATTGGCCCGCTCGATCTCCTGCATGGCCTTCTGGAGAGCCGCGCCGACGTTGGCCGGAACTTCTCTGATGTCGTTCCAGTGACAGCCTTCAGGCAGCACGAAACGGTGCACCTCCGGAAACAGGGAGGGGTCCGCTTCGCCATAGATTTCCCGAGCCTCAGCCGTCTCTTCGTCCCAGACGTCGGAGATGCGCTTGAAGAACAGCAAAGGAAGAATGTAACCCTTCCAATCCGTCCGATCGACAGCGGAGCCGCGAAGAGTATTCGCGGCGTCCCACATCGCAGATTTCAATTGCAGACCATTGTTCAACGAATCGTTCATTCTTCACTCTGAGCGCAACTGGGGGCTTTGGGGGCTGCGCCGGCCTCGACCGCCTTCAGCCGTTCATATTCCTCGACGGCCAACACGACGACGACAGTCCGCCCGTGCTTGGCCACCGCCACCGGCTCGGCTCGGGCTAGATCGATCAACCGTCCGAAGCCGTACTTCGCGTCTTTCGCGCTCAGGGTCTGCATTCCGACTCCCGCCTATGCCTTCATCACTTTTGGCCAATTTGGCCCAATGAAGCAATAGCAGCAGTGGCGTGAGATTGTGCAGCGAGGTGATCAAGTGCCGGAGAAGATGTTCTTCTGCTCGATCCAGCTGATCGGGAACGGGTCCATAAGTCGCGCAAGCTTAACGGCATTGCCCTGTCGTCCGTCGAGAACCGCCTCAATGATGCCAGGCTCAAGCTGCGTCAGGCGCAGGATGCGCGCCATATAGGACGTCGCGATCCCCTCCCGTTCGGCCAGTTCGGCGATGGTAGCGAACTCACCCGACTCGAGCATCCGCTTCCAGCGGAAGGCGCGGGCCAGCGCCTTGACCAGCGTGTTGTCCGCCTTGCGGTCTGGCCGGAAACCATCGGGCAGTTGCATTTCCTTGCGCCCGCCGCGCTTCACGACGCGGAACGGCACGTTGAGCGTTACCGTCTCGGGGATCGGCGACGCGCGGGTCACGCCGCTTCTCCGACGCCCCCGGCCAGCATCTCGCGAGCGAGGCTGCTGAGTCCGTCGACGCGGAGCCCGACGTTGAGCCCGTCCGTGCCTATGTCGACACGCTCGACCAACAGCGCCACAATGCGTGCCTGTTCCGCGGGGAAGAGTTCGTCCCAAAGCGGGTCGATCTGCTGCAGGGCCGCGCGGGCGTCGGCCTCGGAGATGTCGTCGGCGTGGGCACGTGCCGCCTTCCACGTCCCCGCAACGATCTCCGGCTGGCGGAGCACAGCGCGGAGTTGGTCTATGACAGCGCACTCGATCGCGCCCGCGGGCACGCGGCCGACCGGACACGCACCAGCACCATGCTTCAGCACGGTCTGGCTAACGTAGTAACGGTACAGCCGCCCGCCCTTGCGGGTGTGCGTTGGCGAGAACGCGGCGCCATCGGGTCCGAACAGCAGCCCCTTCAGCAGCGCGGGCGTGTCGGCGCGTGTGCGGGCGGCGCGCTTCCGGGGGCTCTCATGCAGGATCGCATGAACTCGGGCCCACGTCTCGCGCTCGATGATGGCGTCGTGCTCGCCGGGATAGCTGTCGCCCTTGTGGACCGCCTCGCCAATGTAGGCGCGATTGTTGAGCATGCGGTAGAGGTATTTCTTGTCGATCCGGTTGCCACGGGAGGTGCGGATGCCGCGCGTGGCGACCTCTCGCGCCAGTTCGGTGCAGGACCCGATCTCGAGGAAGCGTGCGAAGATCCAGCGCACATGCGCGGCGGTTTCTTCGTCGATGACCAGCTTGCGG
>JAUIBM010000511.1 GCA_030428345.1 Alphaproteobacteria bacterium
AGATCTACCGCATCCCGGAGGAGAACCACGACCTGTACCTCGTCGGCACCAGCGAAGTGCCGCTCGCTGCGATGCACATGGACGAGATCCTCGACGCCGACGAGCTGCCGCTGCGCTACGTTGATTACCGCACTGCCGCCGAAGGCATGGCGCGCTACCGCGCCGGGAAATGGGATTCGGCCATCGCCGCGTTCCAGAAGGCGCTCGCGCTGCATCCCGGCGACGCCTTGTCGCGGACCTATATTGGACGCTGCGAAACGTTGAAGACCACGCCGCCCGAAGGCGACTGGTCCGGCGTTTGGGTGATGCTGGACAAATAAAGCGCCGCGGCCGCGCCAATCGCACGCCATCACGCGCGTACGGCTTGCATGCGACTCCCCGCAATGTGACAGTTAACGATACGTTAACGGGACTTGGGGGGATACTTGATGAAGGCCATTACCACCGCGCTCGCCGGCCTGGTCCTTGCGGCGCTGCTCTGTTCGCCCGCGTCGGCGACCTCAATCGTGCTGCCGCAATTCGAGAGCTACCCGGTCGGCGTCTATTACGGGCCGACTCGCGCGCCGGACCTCAATTCCGACCCGGACGCCTACACCTACAGGACCCGGTTGCGGAACGCCGCCCAGGGACCGGTGAATTTTGCCGGCGAATACGCCATCGCCACATGGGGCTGCGGCACGACCTGCCTGATGGGAGCGGCGGTCAATCTGCGCACCGGAGCGGTGCGTTTCCTTCCCGGGACGGTTTGCTGCTGGGATGAGACGGTGGCCGAGCCGATTGCTTTCAGGCCGGACAGCAATCTTCTCATCCTCACCGGGCTGATCAACGAGCAGGACCCGATGGCCTCGAATTTCTACGAGTTCGCCGGCGGCGAATTCCGCCTGATCTTCCAGCAGGGCGCCATCCCCGAGCCGCCGCGGGCCCCGCCGCTCATCGCCTCTTCCGACGCGATCCCCTCCAGTTCGCAGCGCGAACCTTCCTCGGGGGCGGTCAACGACGTTACCGAGTTCACCCTCTACAACGACCTGAACACCAACATCGCGGTCAGTTGGCTGGACGGCCAGGGCGCGGAGCAATGGTCCGAGGGAGGCGACCAGACCCGCGCGCATCCATGGGTCGCTCAGGGCGAGTCGTGGCGGGTCGAGCGGGGCGCCAGAACCTGGGAATCGCACTGGTACGCGATCGCTTCGCCCAATGGTTTCTACTGCAGCTTTTCGCCTCGCCAGGGCGGCTATGTCAGCCTGTCCGGCCTTTCGGCCTGCCAGGGGATCGCCGCCAATTAGAGCGTTTCCACCCAATGCTGCGTCATTCTGACGGAGCGATTTTGTGACAAGATCAAGGAAAAACCCGCAGGCCATATCCGGCGATACGGCCAAGGGGCATTTCGCCGATATCGGCGCAAAAACGACTGTTCGTTCGGGTTTCCGATTGGCGGGCGGCCGAGCAACTGGCCGCTCATTCAGCGATGACGCTGTCCGCCTCAATCCAGACGACGCCCGACGCCTTTAAGCCTGCTGACGTCAATCTCCAGCATTTCCTGGGCTTCGCGGATTACCTCGGGATCAAGTTCGGCGGGGGAGAGATCGACACCGGCGGAAAGGCGATCGGCGATGATCTTCAGGGCTTCCACCCTGGCGTGCTTCTTGTTGTTTGCCGCAATGGCATGCCAGGGCGCGTACTCGCTCGAGGTCTCGCGAAACATGTCGTTGATCGCCTCTTCATAGGCGCCCCACTGCTTGCGATTGCGGAAATCCTCATAGCTCAGTTTCCAGCGCTTGGCGGGGTCGAGCACCCGGTCGCGGAAGCGGCGCGCCTGTTCATCCGGTGTGATGTGGAGGAAGATCTTTATCACCCGCGTGCCGTGATCGACCAGCGTGCGCTCGAATTCGTTGATCTCGCGATAGGCCCGCTGCCAGTCCTGCTCGCTCGCCAGCGCCTCGACCCGCTCCACGAGCACGCGGCCATACCATGACCGATCGAATACCGAGATGGCGCCGCGCGGCGGCAGCCGTTCAAAGAACCGCGCGAGATAATGCCGCTCGAGATAGTAGTGACGCGGCGCGGAAATCGGCCAGACCTTGAAGCCGCGCGGATCGAGCACGGCCGACATGCGCCGGATGGTGCCGCCCTTGCCGGCCGCGTCCCAGCCCTCGAAGACGATTGCCGCGGAATGGCCGGACTTCAGATAGGCCCGGTGGATTTGCCGCAATCGCTCCTGAACCTTGTCGAGTTCATGCTGATAGTCGGCCTTCGTCAGCCGCTGCTCCATGGCGAGATCGCTCAGCCGGGGCCAGGCCGTCTTGGAAGAGGCAGGTTTGTTCTTCATCGGATTCCCGGCAATGCTCAAGATCGCCGGGAAGGTATCACAACCTCAATCGAAGCGGGAAATCGGGTTTCGCCTTGCGCCCACCGCGAACGCCGGGAAATGGCCTACCAGCTCGCCTTGAGGTTGGCCTGGCCCTGATATCCGACGATCTCGCCGGTTTCCACGCCATAGCGCCCCTTGACGCTTGAGGTCAGGCTGAGATTGCCGCCGAGGCTCACATCAACGCCAACGCCCAATTCGACCCGCATTCCGCCCGTTCCGGACGCATAGTCGAAGCCGTCGACCGTGGCGGTCTTCACATCGGAATAGTCCTGGGAAACGGAAAGGTCGGCATAGGAGGAGAAGCCATCGAACCGCGATTCCGCCCGCACGCCGCCGCGAACCGACATCGTGTCTCCATCGGAGAACCGGGCGTCGTCGAACCATTCGCTCTTCGCATCGTCAAAGGTGGCGTTCTGGTAGGCGATCTGCGCCCACGGCGTCACCTTGGCGTTTTCCGATCCGAAGGAGACGCCGGCTTCGACCACCGCGGATGCGGTGCGGCTGGAGACGGTCGTCTCGCTCGAACTTGTCGGCCGGAACGTCCAGTCTCCAAATCCGTACTGGCCCACGACATCGACATAACCTGCGTCGTTGGACCAATGCGCCATCACGCCGCCCGAATAGAGCTCGCCCCGCAGGTTGGCCGTGCCGGTGTCCGTTTCGACATCGCTCTGCGAGTTGCCGATG
>JAUIBM010000512.1 GCA_030428345.1 Alphaproteobacteria bacterium
CGCTGCCCATGCCGGTGGGCGATTTGTCCGAGAGCGTGCGGTACAGCTCCTCCAGGCTCTGGCCGGACCAGAACACCTTTTCGAACCGGTCGAACTGACGCCGGGTGCGCGCAAACAGCAGCGCCTTGTCGATGATGATCGCCCAGGACCAGATCGAGGCGATCAGCAGCCCGATCATCACCAGCTTGACCACGATCCCGGCCTGCAGGAAGAGCCCCAGCAGGGAGACCGAAGCCCCGGCCGCGCCGAGCGTGCCGGCGTCGACTTCCTGCGCCAACGCCGCCGTGGCGCCCGACAATGCGAGGAAAACGCCAAATAGGATCACCCGGTTCATGGATGGATTGCCTCTTTCAAGTGAATACAGGACCCGCGCAGGAAAGAACCGGCGGCGGCTCGGTCTGGTCCCCCCGGCCCGACGGATTCGCCATTCGGTCGCATTTGCCGCCAAGCCTGCACGAAAATCGGATAATCGTGTCCAAAGCATGACATTTTCAATGCCTTCTTCGGCGGTATTAATCCAGAATTAAGGTTAAGGAAACGTTAGGATCGCAACGCCCTTTGATCCTGCTGCGCGGATCGGCGACCCGGCCCGCAGGGCGGTTCGCGACATCAGCCGGGCTGTGCGACGCCATTGCCTTCCAGCTTGGCGCGCAACTCGTCGGGGAAGCGCTTGGCCCCGCCGCCATGGTTGATGAAGGCAACCTCCACATCCGCGCCCAGGATCAGCGTCTCGGACCCGTCGACCTCCTTGCGCCAAACCTCCTGACGCAGGAAGGAGCGCGCGCCAGTGAGCTTCTGCAGCGTGGTGCGCACGGTCAGCAGATCGTCGATCTTGGCCGGCGGACCGAACTTCATGCTCATGCGGTGAATGGCGAAGGCGCTGTCGTCCTTTTCCAGATCGGTGTGGAAGATCCTCAGATGGCGCAGCCACTCGGTGCGCGAGCGCTCCATATATTTGAGATAGTTCGAATGATAGACAACGCCGGAGAAGTCCGTGTCCTCGTAATAGACGCGCACTTCCATCTCGTGGCCATTGTCGATCAGGCGATTGGCGAGTTCGGTCCGGTTTCTTGGCATGGGTCTCTTTTTTTCGGGGCATTTCTTTCAGTTCGCACATGCGGGCGGAAAATGGCAAGCGCGCTCACCGAGCGGCGAGACGATGACCGGCGAGCGCACCGTCCAAAGTGACCAGCATGAGCCCCTCCACATCGCATTGCGCCAACAGGAGCCTGTCGAAGGGATCGCGGGTGGCGGGCTCCGGCGAAACGGCATGCAGGACATGGGGCGCTGTGACGTTGAGTATCGCAATTCCCGCCGCCGAAACCAATGCAGGCAGCACATCAAGAGAACCCGACAGTTCGAGCTTGCCAAGCCGGTGCTTGATCGCAAGTTCCCAAAAGCTGGCGACGCTGACATGGAAGCTTCCCGTGCCGCTCTCCACCAGCTTTCGCACGGCCACTGGCGGCGATCCGGTTCGCTCGTCGAGCACCGCCAAGAGGATAGGGGTATCAAGCAGCAAATTCATTTGCCGGGCGGCATCGGCCGCAGCAGGAAATCCTCCGGAAGCGGTTCGTCAAAGTCGGGCGCGATGAAAGTGGCAACGCTCGCGATGCCGTGCTGGCGCTTGAACTCGGCAATGGCCTCGAAATCGATGCCCGCCCCTGTCCTGTGCGGCACGAGATCGAAAGCCGGCTTTCCGAGTGACGGTCACGGTTTCTCCGGCCTCAACCTTGCGGGCAAGCTCGGTAAGCCGGTTCTTGGCGTCACGCATGGAAACGATGATGGTCATGAAACGAATGTAGCTACATGTGGCCGCAGTGACGACAGTGCGGCGACGTCGCCTACATGAAGGCGATGATCCCGCGTCGTTCGATCTCAATCCTTACCAGCACGCGCGCGAGGATTTCCGATCGGCGCGTCCGCAATCCGACTGAAGGAATTATCGAGACCCAACTGCGCGAGATCAGCGAGATCGAGGCGCTGATCGCCGATCTGGGATCCAAACGCCGATTCTCCTGGAACTGGATCAGCCCAGCTCGAGCAGGACGATCTCGGGCGGCCGCATGAACCGCACCGGAAGCAGCGAATAGCCGAGCCCTCCCGAAACGATCAGATGCCGGCCCTCTTCGACCACATGGCCATAGGCATAACGCGCGCCGAAGCGCGAGGGGACGACGGGCGTCCAGCCGAACAGGTTCACCTGGCCGCCATGGGTATGGCCTGAAACCGTCAGCGCGACGCGCTGCGTCACCTGCGGAAAGATGTCGGGCTCGTGCGCCATCAGAAGCACCGGCGCGTCGTCGTCGTCGATCTGCGCCAGCGTCGCCGGCAGGTCGTCGACCCCGCGCCAGTCGCGCTTCCCGCCCTTGAGCGAAAGCGCCAGTTGCGAGCCGAGCCCGGCCACCCAGAAGCCGCGGCCGTTCTTCTCCAGCCGCACCGCCTGGTTTTCGAGCATCCCGATTCCGGCCTCCGCCAGCGCTGCGCCGACGGCGACAGGACCCGATCCGCGCCGCCTCGCCGCCGGATCATGCTCCCAGTCATGGTTGCCGAGCACGCCGAACACGCCCAGCGGCGCCGTCAGGCCGGCGATCCGGCCAGCCAGTTCGCGCCGGTCAACCTTCGACAGGATCGGAAACGCCGCAGGCTCATAGTCGCCGAGCAGCAGCACCAGATCGGGAGCGAGCGCGTTGGTCTCCTCCACGATGCGTCCGATCCGGCCCAGGCCCATCCACGGATTGCAGGCATGAAAGTCGGCAAGGACTGCGACGCGAAGCCCAGGCCCGCCCGACCATGCCGGCGGGCTGAGCCGGTACGATGTCACACGGTGCGGCACGGCCAAGATCAACCGGCTAGACCCGCCCACAGCGCCATGACGGCGAGCAGCGCCAGCGCGATGGGCGTCAGCAGCATGTGTTTGAGATGGCTCGATTGATCGGCAACACCGCAGAAGTCCGTGTCATCGCAATACAAGCGCACTGCCATCTCAGGTCCATGGTCGATCAGGCGATTGCCGAGGCCAGTCTGATTTCTTGGCATGGGTCACCTTTTC
>JAUIBM010000012.1 GCA_030428345.1 Alphaproteobacteria bacterium
TCCGCGCCCGTCCCCGCGCCGGTTTCAGTGCTTGTTCCGGCGCAGATGCTCGTCGAGGCGCGGCATGATCTCCACGAAATTGCACGGCATGTGCCGGTAGTCGAGTTGCAGCGACAGGATGCCGTCCCAGGCGTCCCGGCACGCGCCGGGGGAGCCGGGCAGGCAGAAAATGAAGGTCGAGCCGGCGACGCCCGCCGTCGCCCGCGACTGGATCGTCGAGGTGCCGATCTTGTCGTAGCTGATGCGATGGAACACCTGCGAGAAGCCGTCCATCCGCTTTTCGAACAGCGGCTCCGCCGCCTCCGGCGTCACATCCCGCCCGGTGAAGCCGGTGCCGCCGGTGGTGATGATCGTCTCTACCGACTTGTCCTCGATCCAGCCGCGCAAATGGGTGCGAATCGCCTCCACATCGTCGGTCACGATGGCCCGGCCGGCCAGCTTGTGGCCCGCTTCCGTGATCCGTTGGACCAGCGTGTCGCCGGATTTGTCCTCTGCCAGGGTGCGGGTGTCGGAAACCGTCAGCACCGCGATGGAGACGGGAATGAAGGGGCGGGAGGTGTCGATGCGGCTCATCTTGAGGATCCGGATTGGGCTGGAATGTCCGCCTGATGCATGCTCAGGCGCTGCGTCGATGCCTCGGGCATCAGATGGGTGGCAACGCACCACCATCCCGGCCTTCTGTCAATCAGGGCGGCGCGCGCCGCCTCGGCCTCCGCCAGATCGTCGAAAAGGGCGAAGCAGGTGGCGCCAGAGCCGCTCATCCGCGCCATTCGGCAGCCGGGCAGGGCGCGCAGCAGCGCCAGGACATCGCCGATAACCGGTTGCAGGGACACGGCAGGCGCCTCGAGGTCGTTGCGCAGGGTCACCAGCGTGTCGATGCCGGGAAAGGCGTCGCCGGCAAGGCCGACGGGCTGATTGTCGCGCCGGGCGAGGGCCGCAAAGACAGCGGGCGTCGAGAGCGCCACGCCTGGATTGACCAGCACGATGGGGCAGGCCGGCAGACCGCGCAGCGGTCGGATGCGCTCGCCCTTGCCGAGCGCCAGCAGCGGCCGGCTCTCAAGACACATCGGCACATCGGCGCCCAGCGTTTCGGCGACCTCGGAAAGATCGAAGCGTTCCGGCAGACGCCACAGGGCCTTGAGCGCGATCAGCGCGGCAGCCGCGTCGGCCGAACCGCCGCCCAGCCCGCTGGCGACGGGCAGGTTCTTTTCGAGCGTCATGGAAACGGCCGGCGGATCGCCGCCAACGGCGTGGCGCAAGGCCCGCTCGGCGCGCAGGATCAGATTGTCGCCTTCCGAGAGCAGATCGGCGGCAAATGGCCCGGTCAGGCGCAATTCACCCGGTCGACCGTCATCGAGGGGCCGGTCGTCTATCGCGATGCGATCGCCGAAGGAGGCGAAGGCCACCAGCGTTTCCAGATCGTGATAGCCGTCCGCCCGCCGCCCGGTTACATGCAGAGCAAGGTTGATCTTCGCCGGCGCGGCGCAGGAGACACGCCACATGCGGGATCAATTGGCCGATACGGTCGGCTTTTCGTCCTCGACCAGGCCTTTTTCCAGCTTTTCGCGGATCTTGGCTTCATCCGCCGGTTCCGGCTTGCTGGCCAGCGCGTGATTCCACTGGAAGGTTGCCTCCAGCTTTCGGCCCGTCTTCCAGTAGGCGTCGCCCAGATGGTCGTTCAGCGTGGGGTCTTGAGGCAGCAGCTGAACCGCGCGCTCCAGTTCGGTCACCGCCTCGTCATAGCGGCCCAGCCGGTAATAGGCCCAACCCAGGCTGTCGATGATGTAGCCCTTGCGCGGGCTGAGATCGACCGCCTTGCGGATCATTTCCAGGCCTTCTTCCAGATTGCGGCCCATGTCGATCCACGAATAGCCGAGATAGTTCAGCACGTCGGCCTGGTTGGGCGAAAGCTCCAGCGCCTTGCGGAACAGCGGCTCGGCCTGGTCCCATTGCTTCTGGCGCTCATGCGCGATCGCGGCCCGGTAGAACAGGTTCCAGTCGCGCGGGCCGGGCGTGCCGAGGCGGTTCATCGCCTCCTCATAGATCTTGGAAGCTTCCCCATATTCCTCGTGCTGGGAAAGCACGCCGCCCAGCGTCATATAGGTCAGGATGTCGCTCGGGTCTTCCGCGATCAGCGCGCGCAGCTTGGCCTTGCTCTCGTCGACCTGCTTGAGGTCGTTGAGATTGAGCGCGTATTCCAGTTCTGCGCGGCGGTGATAGGCCGATTCCGCCGGAATGCGCTCGTAATAGGAATTGGCGCGCTCATGCCGCTTCTGCGTTTCATAGACGCCGGCTAGCGCCATGATCACCACATCGCTGCCGGGGCTCAGATAATCGGCAAGCTGCAGATAGCCCTGGGCGAACGGCGTTCCGCCCTGGCGGCTGATTGCGGTGCCGATGTTGAAGAAGATCTCGCCAGCTCCCTGTTGCGCTGAGGCAATCAGCGGCGACAACGGTTTGGCGGCGTCCAGATCGGCCTTCAGCGCGTTGAACGGTGCGTGGTTGGAAAACAGTTGGATGCCGCGCTCCACGGTCTCCTTCGCCTTGTCGACTTCGCCCATGCGCGCCTGGGTGCGCGCCAGAGCTTCCATCGCCCGCGCGAAGGTCTCAGGCAGCACCGCCGCGGCGGTCTTGTTGCTGGTGGCGCTTGCAAGGAAAGGCTCGGCCTTGGCGTCGTCGCCGCTTGCCGCCGCCATGAGCCCCACATGATAGTCGCGCACCACCTGCGACCAGTCGGGTCCCTCGATCTTCGAGGCGATCTCGATCGCCTGTTTGGGATCGCCCGAGCCGAACACGGACCACGCCATCACGATCTTTTCGATCAGGGTGTCAAGATCCGTCCTGCCGGGCTCCTTCAGGATTTCGCCGACTTTCGCCCATGACTTTTTCTTGATGGCGTCGACAGCTGTCACCATGCGCACCACCGCTGACTGTTCGGCGGTGGAAGGAACGCTGCGGGCGATTTCCGCCGCCTTGGCGATCTGGCCGGTCGCCGTCAGCGCCAGGAAATACAGCCGCTTGAGTTCCAGGTTTTCCGGGTCGAGTTCGAGGCTGCGCTGATAATAGGCGGACGCCGCGTCGTCGTCATTCTCCTTGGTGGCGATCTGCGCCGCGAGAAAGCTGCCGGCCAGCGAGGTCGAGCGAACCATCTGCGCGATGTCGGGTTCGCCAGGATCGGTTGTCGCTCTCGCCGGGATTGCGGAAACGGGAGAAAGGGCGATTGCTGAAGCCGCCAGAAGGGAGAGCAGGCTGCGGACTGGACGCTTGTTCATAGTCGAATCGTTCTCCTTGCCGCCTGGCGGCGCATTCGGACCCTCGGGCAGCTATCGCAATTCGGTTCGCATGCCGATAGTGCACGGGCAACCGTGGCTATTTTGCGTCTGGCGAAACGCCGGAGCGTTGCGATCCCGCGTCGGCCCGGCGCGCCGCCCGCTTCGTGCTGCGATGCGGGCGCGTCGCAGCAGGATCGGCCTTACGCCGCGCGATTGATGCAAAATTCCAGCACTTCGACAAGTGCATCCTTGTGATCGCTCGATTTCATCGGCCCCAGGGCGTCGCGCGCCATTTCCGTATAGTGGCGTGCGCGCGCCACCGTGTCGGTGAGCGCGTCATATTTCTTGAGCAAGGCATGCGCCTCGAGGAGGCGAGAATCGTCGTTCTGGCCGTCGGTGATCGCCGAGCGCCAGAATTCGCGTTCGCCATCGGTCCCCCGGCGATAGGCCAGCACGACCGGCAGCGTCACCTTGCCCTCGCGGAAATCATCGCCGACATTCTTGCCCAGCGCCGCGCTCGATCCGCCATAGTCGAGCGCATCGTCTATCAGCTGGAAGGCGAGGCCCAGATTGGCGCCATAGGAGCGGAACGCGCTGACCGTGCTGCGCGGCGCATTGGCGATGATCGGCCCGACTTCGGCGGCCGCCGCGAAAAGCGCCGCCGTCTTGGCGCGAATGACCGCAAGATATTCATCCTCATTGGTGTCGAGGTTCTTGGCGGTGGACAGTTGCAGCACCTCGCCCTCGGCGATCACGGTCGCTGCGTGCGACAACACGTCGAGCGCGGCCAGCGAGCCGGCGTCAACCATCATGCGAAACGCTTGGCCAAGCAGGAAGTCGCCGACCAGCACGCTCGCCTGGTTGCCCCACAACATGCGCGCGGCCAGCTTGCCGCGCCGCATGTCGCTTTCGTCGACGACATCGTCATGCAGCAGGGTGGCGGTGTGCATGAATTCCACCGAGGCGGCGAGCAGGACGTGGTTCTCGCCGTTCTTGTAGCCGCACATGCGCGCGGCCGCCAGCGTCAGCATGGGGCGCAGCCGCTTGCCGCCGGAATCGATCAGATGGCGCGCCACTTCGGGGATCATCTCGACCTGGGAGCCGCATTTTTCCAGCACCAGCCGGTTCACCTGCTCCAGATCGGCAGAGACAAGATTGAATAGCGGCTCGACGCTGGAACGCGCGCTTCGGTTTCCGCCTTCGATGGGTACGACTACGCCGGACATCACTGATCCTTAACAAACGCTTCCGTTATGGGCAAAATGCCGCCTGTTTCAACACTAAGCGCTGCGCTATCCCATTCAAAGCATCACATTTTCCCTTGGCGGCGTCCATTTGACGCTATCCTGCCTCGAAAAGGCGCAATCCGGAAACGAACATGCGCCGCTTGAACCGCGTGCGGCGGCGTGGGACGCTCGCGGCGAGGGCGCGGATCTGGCGAAGGGACAGGGTGACAGCGTGAAAGAATTGATGCGGACCAACGACGCCGTGCTGATCTCCTTCGTCGAGGCGCTTCTGAAATCCGAGGAGATCGACCACATCGTGCTCGATCGCAACATGAGCGTGCTCGACGGCTCGCTCGGCATCCTGCAATGCCGCATCATGGTCGAGGCGGGCCAGCATAGCCGCGCGGTCGCCTTCATGCGCGATGCCGGGCTCGATGCGGAACTGCGCCCCGACGATGCCGGACGCTGATCCCGTGCCGGCCGCCGCAGACCCGGCATTGCCGGGTGACTGCACCTGCGATTCCTTCCACCGGGGCGGCTTTGAGGTGCTGCAGCCGGTGCGGTCGGGACACCGCGCCGGCTCCGACGCCCTGCTGCTCGCCGCCGCCCTGCCCGAAGATGCGAAGGGCGTGCTGGCCGATCTCGGCGCGGGGGCGGGGGTGGCCGGCCTCGCAGCCATTGCCGTCAATCCCGGGCTTGAGGCAAGGCTTGTCGAACTCGAGCCGCACATGGCGCATTGCGCGCGCCTTTCGCTGCAATTGCCAGCCAATGCGGCGCTTGCGCCCAGGGCCCGGGTTGTCGAGGCCGACGCGACGCTGGGCGGGCGAAGGCGGGTCGAGGCCGGCCTGGCGGACAATTCGTTCGATTTCGTCATCACCAACCCGCCCTATTACAATCCCGCCTCCGAGCGCGCCTCGCCCGATACGCGCCGCGCCTTCGCGCACCAGATGGGCGAGGGCGGCCTGGAGGCCTGGTTGAGGACGGCGGCAGCAATCCTGAAGCCCGGCGGCATGTTCTGCCTAATATGGCGCAGCGAGCGGGTGGACGAGGCGCTGGACGGGCTTCGCGGGCGTTTCGGCGCAGTCGAGGTCATGGGCCTGCACCCGCGCGCGGGCGAACCCGCACCGCGTGTCGTCATCCGCGCCGTTCGCGGCTCGCGCGCGCCGCTTCGCCTCTATCCGGGCGTGGTCCTGCACGAGGCGGACAATGCGCCCACCGCGATCGCCCAGGCGCTGCTCAACGGTCTGGAGCGCCTGCCTTTCCGGAGCTGAATTGCCGTGCGGCAGCCATGCGAGCGGCTTGAAAAACCTTGCAATACCACGCTTGCGCATCCATCTGCGATGAAGCCCGAGGCCCGTGGTCCCTGAAAGCAATCCCGAACCGGAGTGTCGAATGAAGTTGGATAGGCTGCTTCCCGCCCGCCTGCGCAGGAACGAAGTCATCATTCCCGTGGTCAGATTGTCAGGCGTCATCTCCGCCGGCGGCGGCCCGTTGCGCCAAAGCCTTTCGCTGGCCTCCTGCGCACCGAGCCTGGAGCGCGCCTTCGCCACCAAGCAGGCCCCGGTGGTTGCGCTGATCGTCAATTCGCCCGGCGGCTCGCCCGTGCAGTCGCGCCTCATTCATTCGCGCATCCGCGAACTGGCTCAAAAGCATGTCAAGCGTGTGCTGGTCTTCGTCGAGGATGTCGCGGCCTCGGGCGGCTACATGATCGCGCTTGCGGGCGACGAGATCATCGCCGACGAGACCTCGATCGTCGGCTCGATCGGTGTTGTCTCCAGCGGTTTCGGCTTCCAGCACGCCATCGAGAAGATCGGCGTGGAGCGCCGCGTCCACACCGCCGGCGCCAACAAGGCGATCCTCGATCCGTTCCAGGCCGAAAGGCCGGAGGATGTCGCCCATCTCAAGGCGCTGCAGGCCGAGATGCATGCGATCTTCATCGACATGGTCAAGCAGGGGCGCGGCGCAAAGCTCGCCGATGATCCCGATATTTTCAGCGGGCTGTTCTGGACCGGGGTCAAGGCGCGCGAACTGGGCCTGATCGACACCTGCGGTTTGCTGGGCAAGGTCGTCGCCGAGCGCTATGGCGAGAAGGCGAAGCTGCGCCTCGTGCAGGGCAAGCGCAATTTCTTCGGCCGGCCGCAGCCGGGCGTCGGCATTCTCGCTGGCGAGGCGGGCGGAAAGCTCGGCGAAAGCCTGGCCGCCGCGCTGCCCGAGGCCATGATCGGCGCGCTCGAGGAGCGTGCATCCTGGCAGCGTTTCGGTCTATGATGGGCGATCGCTCGCGTCGGTTTCAACAAGGGGGCCGCACATGCCGCAATTGATCGCCATCGGCCTCATAGGCGGACTGGTCTATTACGCCTGGCGGGCGCTGAAGCGTGAAATGGCGCGCATCGGCAATGAAGTCGCCGAGAAGGAAAAGCCGAACAAGCCCCTGTCGGGAACCGTCCTGGAGAAGGGGCCCGACGGCGTCTACCGCCCGCGCCGCGACTGAGCCTCTTTCCTTGCGCTGCGATGCCCTTCATTGATTGCTGGCGTCAGCATTATTCATTTGTTGGGGCGCGGCCTGATCGTTAGCTTGGCTCCGCTTTCAGGAGAGCTTTGCGATGCGCCTTCCATTCTTCACCGTCGATGTATTCACCGAGCGCCGTTTCGAGGGCAATCCCCTGGCGATCGTCGAGGATTCCGACGATCTGACCGGGGAGCAGATGCAGGCGATCGCCCGCGAGTTCAATCTGTCCGAGACGATCTTCGTGCGGCGGCCCGCCGATCCGGCGCATACCGCCCATGTGCGCATCTTCTTCCCCACGGACGAGATCCCGTTCGCCGGCCACCCGACCATCGGCTGCGCGATCCATCTGGCGCTGAAGCAGCATCCGGGCGAAGCCGATTTCGAGACGCTGATCACGCTGGAGGAAGTGGCGGGCCTCGTGCCGGTGCGGGTGCGGCGTGAAGCCGGCGCGATATCCGCGCAGTTCACCGCGCCGGTGATCCCGTCCGCGGCTCCTGGCGGGAAGCCGGACGCCGGCATGGCCGCGCGGGCGCTTGGCCTGTCAGTGGATGATATCGGTTTTGGATCGCACGAGCCCGCCGCGTGGCAGGGCGGCCCGACCTTCCTCCACGTGCCGGTCGCCTCGCTCGACGCGCTCGCCCGCGCCAGGCCGTGCGAGCCGGACTGGGCTGCGCTGATGCGCGCGGCGGGCGTGCACAGCGCCTATCTCTATACGCCGCATGAGGGGGGATACCGGGCCCGCATGTTCGCCCCGGATGTTGGCACGCCCGAGGACCCTGCGACGGGCTCTGCCAGCGCCATCCTGGCGGCGCAATTGCTGGCCAGCGGCGAACTGGCCGAGGGGACAAACGCCTTCGCGCTGCGCCAGGGCTATGAGATGGGCCGACCCTCACAGATCGGACTTGAGATTGATGTGGCCGACGGCAGGCTGTCGGCGGTCCGCATTTCCGGGAGTTCGGTGCCGGTCAGCCAGGGCCTGATCGAGGCGGTGTGAGCGGCGGCGGCGCGCCTGCGCGCATCCTCGCTGCGATTGAAATTTTCCGCTGTTCCAACCGCCCCCTTTCGTCGTGCGCGCGGCTCTGCTAATTCCGCGCGCATGAACGCACCTCTGCCGCCCCACATGCACCCGACCCGCTCCTTCCAGGGACTGATCCTGACGCTGCACCGCTATTGGGCGGAATATGGCTGCGTCATTCTCCAGCCCTATGACATGGAGGTCGGCGCCGGCACCTTCCACCCCGCCACCACCTTGCGCGCGCTCGGGCCGAAGAACTGGAACGCGGCCTATGTGCAGCCCTCGCGCCGGCCGACAGACGGGCGCTATGGCGAGAACCCCAACCGCCTGCAGCACTATTACCAGTACCAGGTGCTGCTGAAGCCATCGCCGCCCGATCTGCAGGAGCTCTATCTGGGCTCGCTCTACGCCATCGGCTTCGTCGAGGACGACTGGGAAAGCCCGACGCTGGGCGCCTGGGGCCTTGGCTGGGAAGTCTGGTGCGACGGCATGGAAGTCAGCCAGTTCACCTATTTCCAGCAGGTCTGCGGCTTCGAATGCGCGCCCGTTGCGGGCGAGCTCACCTATGGTCTCGAACGACTGGCGATGTATGTGCAGGACGTCGACAATGTCTACGACCTGAACTTCAACGGCCGCGAGGGCAATGATCGCGTCTCCTATGGCGAGGTGTTCCAGCAGACCGAGCGGGAATATTCGCGCTGGAATTTCGACGTTGCCGACACCGCCACGCTGCTGCGCCATTTCGAGGATGCGGAGGCCGAGTGCCGGCGCATTCTCGAACAGCCGGCGCTCGACCCCAAGACCGGCAAGACCATCGTCATGGCGCACCCGGCCTATGACCAGTGCATCAAGGCCTCGCACTGCTTCAACCTGCTCGATGCGCGCGGCGTCATCTCGGTGACCGAGCGCCAGAGCTATATCCTGCGGGTGCGCACCCTGGCCAAGGCCTGCGGCGAGGCGTTCCTGCAGACCGAGGCAGGCGGAGCGCTGATAGCGTAGGGCTTGAAGCCTGCTGGTGATCCCGCCGGACAGCATGCGAATGTTCTATGCATCCGCATCGGCGGGGCGTAGGGTCGCCCATGATCAGATTTGAGAAGATCCCCACCGCTCCCAAGGGGCGTGTCGCCGCCAGGCAGCCAATTTCCCTCGATGTGGAGGCGGGCAAGGCCTATTTCTGGTGCGCCTGCGGCAAGTCGAAGACCCAGCCGCTTTGCGACGGCTCGCACAAGGGCACGGAGTTCGCGCCGGTGAAGTGGCAGGCCGAAGCGAGCGAGACAAAGTATTTCTGCGCCTGCAAGCAGACCGCAGGCCAGCCCTTCTGCGACGGCAGCCACAAGGCGCTCTGAGCGCCTTGCCGGGGGGCCGAATGCCCTGCCGGAGCCGCCGTCTTTCACAGTCCCCGTGACTTTGCGCTCCGCCCTTGCTATTGCGCCCGCGATGAGCGGAGCTATCCATGTCTGATTTGTTGATCGAGCTTTTTTCCGAGGAAATACCCGCGCGCCCGTGTGCCCGCAGCGCAGCGAGGACACACACACGGGGAAGCGGCATGCGCGCGAGAGTATCCCATGTCTGATTTGTTGATCGAGCTTTTTTCCGAGGAAATACCCGCGCGCATGCAGCGCAAGGCGGCGGGCGATCTGCGCAAGGCGGTGACCGGCGCGCTGGTCGATGCCGGCCTCACCTATGAGGGCGCGAAGGAATACTGGACGCCGCGCCGCCTGGCGCTCGACATTCGCGGGCTGACGCCGCGCTCCGCCGACATCCGCGAGGAAAAGAAGGGTCCGCGCGTCGGCGCGCCCGAACAGGCGGTGATGGGCTTCCTGCGCTCGGCCGGGCTCGACTCGCTCGATCAGGCGCAGATCGTCGCCGATCCCAAGAAGGGCGAGTTCTATGTCGCCGTGATCGAGAAGCCGGGCCGCGACGCCAGGGAAATCGTCGCCGAGGCATTGCCGGCGATCATCCGCGATTTTCCGTGGCCGAAGAGCATGCGCTGGGGCGAAGCCTCGCGCGAGGCTGGCTCGCTGCGCTGGGTGCGCCCGCTCAAATCCATCCTGTGCCTCTATGGCTCGGATACCGAAGAGCCGGAAGTCATCCCCTTCGAGGCGGGCGGCGTCGCCTCCGGCAATGTCACCTTCGGCCATCGCTTTCTCGCCCCGCAGGCGATCGAGGTGAAGCGCTTCGACGATTACGTCTCCCGGCTGGAGGCCGCGAAAGTGGTGCTTGACGCCGAGCGCCGCAAATCCATCATCGCCGCCGATGCGTCCAATCTCGCCTTCGCGCAGGGCTTCGAACTGGTCGAGGACGAAGGCCTGCTCGAAGAGGTCGCCAATCTGGTCGAATGGCCGGTCGTCATCATGGGTTCCTTCGAGGAGGACTTCCTCGCCCTGCCCGACGAGGTGACCCGGCTGACCATCCGCGAAAACCAGAAATGCTTCGTGCTGCGCAATCCTGGAGGTGGCGCCGAAGAGGCGCCTGGCGCGGATGCGCCGCGCCCGCGCAGCGGCGGCGAAGCCGCTCGCGTCAGCGCAAGCAAGCTTACCAACCGCTTCATGCTGATCTCCAATATCGAGCCGGTCGATGGCGGCAAGGAAATCGCGCGCGGCAATGGAAAGGTGGTGCGCGCCCGCCTTTCCGACGCGAAATTCTTCTGGGAGAGCGACCTGCAGGTGGCGAAGTCGGCGGGCGGCTTCGACAAGTGGATCGCAAACCTGGATTCGGTGACGTTCCACGCAAAGCTGGGCAGCCAGGGCGAGCGGGTCAAGCGCATCGTCGCGCTGGCGCGCGAGCTTGCCCCGGCCGTTGGCGCAGACCCCGAGCATGCCGCGCGGGCGGCCTATCTGGCCAAGGCCGATCTGCAATCGGCGATGGTGTTCGAATTCCCGGAATTGCAGGGCCGCATGGGCCGGCTCTATGCGGAAGCGGCAGGCGAGACGCCGGAAGTGGCGCTGGCGATCGAGGAACATTATTCGCCGCTCGGGCCCTCCGACAGCGTGCCGACTTCCCCCGTTTCGGTGGCGGTGGCGCTGGCCGACAAGCTCGACACGCTGGTCGGCTTCTGGGCGATCGACGAAAAGCCGACCGGCTCCAAGGATCCTTATGCGCTCAGAAGGGCTGCCCTGGGCGTCATCCGGCTGATCCTGGAGAACAGGGTGCGGTTGGATTTGATATCAGTCATCAACAAACAACTTGCGCTATCGGACGCCGCCACGACCCAAATCGCCTATGCAGCTAAGGTGGCCCAAGGTGGTGACTTTGTGATGTCGCACGGAATTGTTGGCGATGGCCTTTCGCGGGAGCGTGACCTTCTCTCCTTCTTCCATGATCGCCTGAAAGTCTTCCTGCGCGATTCCGGGGCGCGGCACGATCTGATCGACGCCGTCATCACCCCCGAGAGCGATGACCTCCTCCTCATCGTGACCAAGGTTCGCGCCTTGCAAAAACTGGTCGAGTCGGAAGACGGCGCCAATCTGCTGGCCGGCTACAAGCGCGCGGCCAACATTCTGGCCGCCGAGGAAAAGAAGGGCACTTCGGTTGCCGATTCCGTCTCGCCCGGCCTGATGGAGGGCCCGGAGGAAAAGGCGCTGCTGGCGGCTGTCGAAAGCGCCGAGGCGACGGCGCGCACCGCTGTGGAAGCGGAGGATTTCGAGGGCGCGATGGCCGCGCTCGCCGCCCTGCGCGGTCCGCTCGACGCCTTCTTCGACAAGGTGCTGGTCAATGCCGAGGATCCGGCTATTCGCGCCAACAGGCTGGCGCTGCTCGCCCGGATTCGCGCCGCCACGGCGCTGGTCGCAGATTTCTCGAAGATCGCAGGCTAGGTTAATATTCGGTTAACTTTCGGGCCGGGCAGAAAATGTCCGCGCCTGAAAGTAGTTCCGGTTCAGTGCTGTCCGGGCGGGTCAGCAATTCTTCATTGATCCGGTGTGGGACATAAAAAATCCCGAAGCGCCATCCTTCTGCTTGATTGTCCGTCCAAACGGAACTTTCGGGGGGAATCACGCGTTTTCCCTGTCCAACAGAACGAGGAAAACCGATGAACAGACCGATTCTTTTCCTGCTTGCCGGATTGGCGTTGCTCGCCGCGCCGCTTCAGGCGCTCGCCTTTTCGCCGAAGGCGCCCCAGGCCAATGCCGGCGTACAGGCGACGCTCGTGCGCGGATGTCACCGCGACGCCGAACGCCATTTCGACCGGCGCCTGGGTCGCACGACAACCCATTTCCACCGGGGACGCGATTGCCGCCCCGAGCGGGTTCGCGATTCCCGCCCCTCGCATCGTCGTGACTGCCATCGCGATGTCCAGCGCCATCGCGGCGTAAGAGGCTATCATCGCCATGTCGGCCGGGACTGCAGGATTCAGCATTTCGGCACGCGCCACCACGATCGCCGGGGCAACCGCCACGACCGCAGGCATGATCGTCGCAACGACGATGTCTGCTTCAGGGTCGGCGGCGTGGAAATCTGCGCCCAGTAATTGAAATCTGCGCCTAGTAATTGCGGCACACACGAGTGACGGAAAAGGCGGCGGGTCAAACCGCCGCCTTTCTTGTGCTCAGTTGAAGGCGAAGACGGCGAAGACGATCGCCAGCAGCAGCGCCGCCGCGCCCACCATGTGCAGCTTGGGCACATAGGAGGGCGGCCCGCCGCGCCGCGCCCAGCCGGGCGACATCCAGTTGAGAAACCCGATCAGCGCCAACAGCACCGTCGCCATCGCCAGCTTGGCCTCGAAGGCAAAGCCCGAACCCCAGCCATACCGCATGACGGTCAACAGGACGCCGGTGATCCACAGCGCGAGGATCGCGCCCAGTGCGGTGAGCCGGTACCATTTGCGCAGCGCGTTGGTGAGGGCAGGGGCCGGCAGATCGTGCGGTCCCCTGGCGAGCAGCAGGTAGATGTTACCGAGGCTCGCCGCCGCGCCGAAGGCGAGCGCGAGGAGGTGGACCGCCTTGAGAATTGCGAAAATCATGTGTTCCCGTCCGATCTTCCAAATGCGCCATGCCTGCCTTCGCCGCCGGCAAAGCGCGTCGCACCCGAAAGCGTCTCGCCGCTGCCGATGGTCGCAAGGCCGATTCGCGTTTCGTTGCGGATCGCGGCGTCCCAATCCAGATCCCATTGCCCGATCGCCGAGCGCCGGTCATTGCGCATGCAGGCCTGCGGGAAGGCGGCAATTTCCTGCGCCAGTTGCAGCGCCGTCTCCAGCGCCTGCCGCGGCGCGGCGACGCGGTTGGCGAGTCCCATCGCAAGCGCTTCCTGCGCGTCGACCGGGCGCCCGGTCAGGATCAGGTCCATGGCGCGCGAATGGCCGATGAGGCGCGGCAGGCGGATCGTGCCCAGATCGATCAGCGGCACGCCGAAGCGGCGGCAGAACACGCCCATGACGGCGTTTTCCGCGACGACGCGCAAATCGCACCACAGCGCCAGTTCCAGGCCGCCGGCCACCGCATGGCCCTCGATGGCGGCGATCACCGGCTTCGTCAGCATCAGCCGCGAGACGCCCATCGGCGCGGGCGTATCGACGCCGCCTTCCTCTACCCGGTTGCCGCCGGCCCCTTGCGAGAGCGCCTTCAAATCCGCGCCGGCGCAGAAGGTCCCGCCCTTGCCGGTCAGGATGGCGATATCGGCGCTTTCGTCCCTGTCGAATGCGCCGAACGCCTCATACAATGCGTCCGCCGTCTCGCGGTCGACCGAATTGCGCCGCTCCGGCCGGTCGATGGCGACGACGCGGATGCGCCCGTGATCGCTAATCTCGATTGTGCCCATGATTGGCCTCCCCGCGCCGACTATAGCGGTGCCGGGCGGCTCAACGGAAGCGTGCCCTTGGCGGTTCGCGCCTATCGGCCTGCCAGCGCCCGCCAGCCGATGTCGCGGCGGCAGAAGCCCTCGGGCCAGTCGATGGCGTCCACGCCGGCATAGGCCCTGGCCTGCGCCTCCTCGACGCTCGCGCCGAGCGCCGTGACATTCAGCACCCGCCCGCCATTGGCGACGATCCGGCCATCCTCCTCGGCCGTGCCGGCATGGAAGACGATCGCGCCGGTCGCCTCCGCCGCCTCGATGCCGGCGATCGCGCTGCCCTTGCCATAGGCGCCGGGATAGCCCTTCGACGCCATCACCACGCTGAGCGCCGTTTCCTCGGCCCATTCCGGCTCGACGGACAGCAGGTCGCCCTCGATCGCGGCAATCATGAACTCGATGATGTCGCCCTTGAGGCGCGGCATCAGCACCTGGCATTCCGGATCGCCGAAGCGGACATTGTATTCGATCAGCCTCGGTCCGTCGGCGGTGAGCATCAGACCGGCATACAGGATGCCGTGAAACTCCATGCCGCGATGATGCATGGCGGCCAGCGTCGGCACGATGATCTCGCTCATCACCTCGCTGATGGTTGCCTCGTCCAGCACCGGCGCGGGCGAATAGGCGCCCATGCCGCCGGTATTGGGACCCGTGTCGCCCTCGCCAACGCGCTTGTGATCCTGCGCCGTGCCGAACAGCAGGGCGGTCTGGCCGTCGCACAGGGCGAACAGGCTCGCCTCCTCGCCCTCCATGTATTCCTCGATCACCACCTCGGCCCCGGCCGCGCCGAACGAGCCTTCGAAGCAGTCGTCGATGGCGGCGCAGGCTTCCTCCACCGTCATGGCGACGGTGACGCCCTTGCCGGCGGCGAGCCCATCCGCCTTGACGACGATCGGCGCGCCCTGCGCCCGCGCATATGCCTTTGCCTTGGGCGCGTTGTTGAAGCGGGCATAGGCCGCGGTCGGGATGCCGAATTCGGCGCACAGATCCTTGGTGAAGGCCTTCGAGCCCTCCAGTTGGGCCGCGTCCTTCGAGGGGCCGAATGTCAGGATGCCTTCGGCCTCCAGATCGTCGACAATGCCGGCGACCAGCGGTCCTTCCGGGCCGACCACCACGAGCTCGATACGCTTGTCGCGGCAGAACTTCGCGATTGCCGCGTGATCGGCGATGTCCAGCGGAACCAGTTCGGCATGTCGCGCGATACCGGCATTGCCCGGCGCGCAATAGAGCTTCTTGCAAAGCTTCGACTGGACGATCTTCCAGGCGAGGGCGTGTTCGCGTCCGCCGGAGCCGATAAGCAGGATGTTCATGGCGTTTCCCTGTTTTCAACGATCTGCTTTAGCGCCTGCGGCCACGATGGCAAGTTCGGCGGGATATCCGGTCCACAGGCCTCTTGACCCAGGCTGCAAAAACCGGACAGGTCCGCGACATGAACGTTGTCGATGACAAGATGGTTGCCGACGCCATTCGCGGAAGCTGGGTGCATCGCTTCCTGCCGCAATGGCTCTGGCCCTATGCGCAACTGGCGCGCTGGGAGCGGCCGATCGGCTGGTGGCTGCTGATGTGGCCGTGCTGGTGGTCGCTGATGCTGGCGGTCAATTCGCGCGGCGCTTCCCCGCTGCCCGCAGGGTTCGCGCAACAGGCATGGGGCATGATCGCGGCATACGGCCCGTGGCTGGTTCTGTTCACCCTGGGCGCGGTCGCCACGCGCG
>JAUIBM010000513.1 GCA_030428345.1 Alphaproteobacteria bacterium
ATCACGCCGACCGGGCCTTCGGGCCGCCGACCATGCGCGACTGGTATCTGAGACGGCTCGTCAAATTCCACGAGAACCACAAGCAGTGGGGCTACGGCCCGGCTTTGATCGACTGTTTCCTGACGCCCTCGGCCGATCGCCTGTCGCCCCTGCTTGAGAACCTGGGGGCGGGCGACGCCCTGGATCATGCCGGGCGCGCCGACGTCGAAAGCTATCTGCCGGATGATTTGCTGGTCAAGGTCGACATCGCCACCATGGCCGCGAGCGTCGAGGGCCGCAGCCCGTTTCTGGACCATGAACTGGCGGACTGGTGCGCTTCGCTCCCGCAGGGGCAGCGGGTGTTCGAGCGCCAAGGCAAGCTCGAAATGAAGGCCCTGCTGAAATACGCCATGGAGCCGCAATTGAGCGAGGACCTCCTGTATCGCGCGAAGCAAGGTTTTTCCGTGCCGGTGGAGCACTGGATTCGCAATGAGATCAGGGAATTGGTGGGCGACATGCTGACCTCCAGGACGTTTCTGGAGCGCGGCTATATGCGCCCGCAATTCGTGCACTGGATGCTCGACCGCCACTTCAATGGCCGGGAGGATCACGGGACCCGGATATGGGGTCTGCTATGCCTGGAACTGTGGCACCGGACCTTTCTTGAACGGCGCGAAGCCGGGCCGATCGACCTGTCGATCTCTGCGGCCGGCGCGCACCGCGCGGGCAGGGTCGCCAGCGCAAGCCGCCCGCGACCGGAGCCGGTCGCGTCATGATCCGCATCATGCGCAAGGCCGCAGCCTCTCTCACCAAACGCGCCAGACGTTTGACGGGCGCCGCCGATCGCTGGCGAAAGAATTCCCGGATCAAGCCCGAACGGCCCGGCGCCATTCAGGGCGATGTCGACGCGCTGATCAAGGCGGGCAAGCTCGACGAGGCGGAGCGGCTATGTCGCGGCCATCCCTCGCTGCAGAGCGCCGCTCGCGCGGCCACGCGCGACAGCCTGCTGGTGCAGATTCATCTCGCGCAGGGACGCGGCGCTGAAGCGCTGGCTGCTGCTGAAGCCAGCTACGCCGCGGCGCCGGAGCCCCGCCTTGCGCTGAAGTTTGCGCGGAACTTCTTCTCGCACAAGCGCTACGATCAGGTCGGAGCATGGCTGGACCGAGTTCCGGCAGGCAGCAGGGACGCAGCCAAAGCATCGATGCTGCGCGCTCGCTTGCACTACAACCTGCAGTCCTGGGACGCCGCCGAAGCGCTGTTCCTGCAATTGGCGTCGGGCGGCGACGCGGAGCAGGCGGAATATGCCAGGCTGCTATTGGCCCGCATCGCGTTGAAGAAGGGCGAAACAGCGCTGGCGGACCAGCGCTTCGGTGTGCTGCTGGAGGCTTCGCCGCCCCACGAGGACGCTGTTGTACATTTCATTGTCTCGGCGACAAGACGCCGGGACGCGTCGGCGGCGCTGAGTCTGCTCGACGAACACGGCGACCGCCTTGCCCCGGTGCAGCGGGTGCAGTTGACGGCCCGCGCTGCCTCCATTTCCGATCCGCAGGCGGCCCGCGCGGTCTACGAGCGGGGAGTGGTCGATTTCCCCGGCAATCAGCAATTACGTCTCGCGCGAGCTGAATATCTGCTCGACAGCGGCGACATCGAGGCGGCGCGCAACGCGATCCGGGCCTGCCTCGAAAGCGAAGCCGACTCGATCGAGGCGATGCGGCTTTGGCAACGCTTTCTCGAGGTCACCGACGCGGCGCCCGAGGTGCAATTGGCGCATGCCGGGCGAATGCTGGCGCTGGAACCGGCAAACCCTCCATTGCTGAATGCCGTGGGCGGTCTTCTGGTGCGATGCGGGCGAAGACTGGACGCAATCGAGCATTATCTGGCGGCGGTCGAACTGGCGCCCCGGGCGATGCAATTGTGGCGCAACGGCGCGCATCACCTCGCTGACGCCAACCGGCTCGAGGATGCCGAGGCTTTCGCACGTCGCGGCATCGAACTGCTGGGGTTGGAGACCGCCGAGGATATCGCCAGCGCCGCCTTGATCCTGCAGGCGGCAAAGCTCAACGAGGAGGCTCTGAGCCTGGTTGAAAGGGCGGTGGCCTTCGATCCCCGTTCGATCAAGGCCCGGGAGGTGGCGATCGAGCTGCAAATGGCGTCCGGTGACTATGCCGGCGCATGGTCCAGCATCAGCAGTGTGGATGAGCTGTGTTTTCCGCGCCGCAACAAGAAAGTGGCCCATGCGGCGGCGCAATGCGTCGCCGGCTTTCGCGCCGTGGCCGCTGCGGCGCCGGACCATCGGCGAGGCGCGGCGGCCAGCCCTGGCGCTGTGTCGCCGGTCGACGGGGTGTTCCCCGATGTGCTGTTCGACGCGATTGTAGCCACATCCCGGCCTGACCGTGATCCCGCGCGCAGCGGGATCGTGCTTCTCACTTCGAAATTGAGTGCCGGCGGCGCGGAACGCCAGGTGAGCTATGTCATGCAGGGGCTGGCGGAGGACCCCGTGCCCGGCCATCCGGCATCGCTCGTGGTCGACAAATTCGGGCCGGAGCCCGGCGACGATTTCTTTCTTCCCGCCGTCAGGGAAACCGGTCTCGACATCACCGAGCTTGAATCCTTGAGAAGGGCAGGGGCGATCCGGCGTCTCCTCGCGACCCGGCCCGATCTCGCGCCGACCGTGCGCTCGTTGTCGGCGCTGCCTCCCGAGTTGAGCGAGCGGGCGATCCCTCTCTACGCCCACCTGGTCGAACGGCGCCCGCGGGTGGTCCATCTGTGGCAGGACAGCATCTGTGTGGCAGGCGGCATTGCCGCGGTGGCGGCGGGCGTGCCCGGGATCGTCCTGTGCACGCGGTCGACGCATCCCGTCGAAATTCGGCGCTTTCGACGGTGGTTGTCGGCCGGATTCCATGCGCTGGCGCGCTATGGCGGTGATGTGACGATGGTCAACAATTCCATCTACTGCGCGCGAGACTACGAGGAATGGCTGGACTGGGATACGGGCCGGGTGGCGGTGGTTCACAATGGCTATGATTTCGAGAGCCTGCGCGCCCGCGCCACGCC
>JAUIBM010000013.1 GCA_030428345.1 Alphaproteobacteria bacterium
CGGGGCTGAACTCCGGCTTCATGATCGCCGAAGTCACCACCGCCGCGCTGATGAGCGAGAACAAGCATCTCGCCAATCCCTGCACGACCGATTCCACCCCGACATCGGCCAATCAGGAAGACCATGTTTCCATGGCGGCTCACGGCGCACGCCGACTGATCCGGATGAACGCCAATCTGTCGGTCATACTCGGCGTCGAACTGCTTTGCGCCGCCCAAGGCATCGAATTCCGCGCGCCGCTCGTCACCAGCCAGGCGCTGCAGGCGGTGTTGGCCGAACTCCGCAAGGCGGTTCCACCGCTCGATACCGATCGCTACATGGCGGGCGACATAGAAGCGGCTGCGGCCATGGTGCGCGATGGCAGCCTGCTTCCAATTGCCGGAATTGAAGGCTTCGTACCGGGGAGTGCAGCATGACGCCTTTCGAAGTGACACGCGGCGAGGGACCGATCGTCCTAGCCATGCCGCATACCGGAACTTACCTTCCGGCCGACGCGCTGGACCGGCTCAACGATACCGGCAGGGCGCTTGCCGATACCGACTGGCATATCGACCGCCTCTATGGCGGGTTGGTCCCCGATGCGACGATCGTGCGCGCGAACTTCCACCGCTATTGCATCGACGCCAATCGAGACCCCTCCGGCCAGAGCCTTTATCCGGGCCAGAACACGACGGGTCTTTGTCCGCTCACCGATTTCGAAGGCGTGCCGATCTATCGCGAGGGACAGGAACCCGATGCGGACGAGATCGATCGCCGGCGACTGGCCTTCCACGCGCCCTATCACGAGGCCTTGTCGGGCGAACTGGAGCGGATAAGGGCGCGGCACGGCTTCGCGATCCTGTATGATTGCCATTCGATCCGTTCGCAGATCGCATTCCTTTTCGAGGGCAGGCTGCCGGATCTGAACATCGGAACCAATGACGGCGTCGCTTGCGCCAGCCGGATCGAGGCGGCGGTCCGCGACGATTGCGCCAATGCCGAAGGGTTCACCTCGGTTCTCAATGGCCGGTTCAAGGGAGGCTGGACGACGCGCCATTACGGGCGACCGCATGAGGGCCTGCACGCCATCCAGATGGAGATCGCGCAGATCCGCTACATGGACGAAGCCGCGCCGTGGACCTATCGCCCGGAAAGAGCCGACAGCCTGCGCGTCGTGCTCGGCAAGATATTCGATTCACTTTCGCTGATCGCCAGTGAGATGACCGCGAACCGCGAATAGAGCGGCGTTGCGCGAACAATCACGGCCGGACTCCTGGATGTCCGAATTGGGAGAAAATGCATGACCAATCCACGCCACAACCTGCGCGATGTCTATCCGCCGACGGGCTCCGCGATCACCGCGAAGAGTTGGCTGACGGAAGCGCCGATGCGCATGCTGATGAACAATCTGCATCCCGATGTCGCGGAAAACCCGCACGAACTGGTGGTGTATGGCGGGATCGGGCGGGCGGCGCGCACCTGGGCCGATTTCGACCGCATCGTCGCCTCGCTGAAGACGCTGGAAGGCGACGAGACATTGCTGGTCCAGTCGGGCAAGCCGGTCGGGGTGTTTCGCACCCACAAGGACGCGCCGCGCGTCCTGATCGCCAATTCCAATCTTGTGCCGCATTGGGCCAATTGGGATCATTTCAACGAATTGGACAAGAAGGGCCTGGCCATGTACGGCCAGATGACGGCGGGCTCCTGGATTTATATCGGCACGCAGGGCATCGTACAGGGCACCTATGAGACCTTTGTCGAGGCGGGCAGGCAGCATTATGGCGGCGACCTGACCGGCAAGTGGATCCTGACCGGCGGACTGGGCGGCATGGGCGGCGCGCAGCCGCTGGCCGCCGTGATGGCGGGGGCCTGTTGCCTGGCGGTTGAATGCGACGAGACGCGCGCCGATTTCCGCCTGCGCACGCGCTATGTCGACGCCAAGGCCCATACGCTGGACGAGGCGCTGGCAATGATCGATGGCTGGACGAAGGCCGGCGAGGCGAAGTCTGTTGCGCTCATCGCCAATGCCGCTGATGTGTTTCCCGAACTGGTGGAGCGCATGAAGGCTGGCGGGATCCGGCCCGATATCGTCACCGATCAGACCAGCGCGCATGATCCTATCCACGGCTATCTGCCGAGGGGATGGACCCTTGGCGAATGGCGCGAAAAGCAGGAGAGCGACCCAAAGGCGGTCGACACGGCTGCGCGCGCCTCCATGAAGATCCACGTCCAGGCGATGGTCTATTTCTGGAATGCCGGGGTGCCCACACTCGATTACGGAAATAATATCCGCCAGGTCGCCAAGGACGAGGGGCTGGAAAACGCCTTCGCCTTCCCCGGCTTCGTGCCCGCCTATATCCGACCGCTGTTCTGTCGTGGCGTCGGCCCGTTCCGCTGGTGCGCGCTTTCCGGCGATCCCGAGGACATCTACAAGACCGACGCCAAGGTGAAGGAACTGGTCGATGATCCGCATCTTCACAACTGGCTGGACATGGCGCGCGAGCGCATCGCCTTCCAGGGCCTGCCCGCGCGCATCTGCTGGGTCGGTCTCGGCGTCCGCGACAAGCTCGGCCTCGCCTTCAACGAGATGGTGCGCAATGGCGAATTGTCGGCGCCGATCGTGATTGGTCGCGATCATCTCGATTCCGGTTCCGTCGCCTCGCCCAACCGCGAGACGGAAGCGATGAAGGATGGCTCGGACGCCGTCTCCGACTGGCCCCTGCTCAATGCGCTGCTCAACACCGCCTCCGGCGCAACCTGGGTGTCGCTGCACCACGGCGGCGGCGTCGGCATGGGGTTCTCACAGCATTCGGGCATGGTGATCTGTTGCGACGGAACGCCGGAGGCCGATGCCCGTATTGCCCGGGTCCTGTGGAACGACCCGGCGACCGGCGTGATGCGCCATGCCGATGCGGGTTATGAGATCGCGATTGATTGCGCGCGCGAAAAGGGATTGCGACTTCCCGCCATTCTGGGCGAATAGGAGGAAGCGTCGGCCCAGAAGGCGCGAGCAGGAGAGCGCGGCTTGCCAGCCCGGCGGCTCGCCGGGATGATTGGCACATGAAGATTCTCGTCATCTACACCGGCGGAACCATCGGCATGGTTCGCACAGCCGCCGGTTTCGCGCCCTCTGCCGGGCTGGTCGAGGCCGAGTTGCAGAAGCTTGGCGCGGAGCTCGAACACGGCTTCGCGCTGTCGCTTGCGACCCTGGTTCCCGCCATCGACAGCGCCAATGCCTCGCCCCTCGACTGGAACCGCATCGCCGACGAGATCGTGGCGGCTTACCAGACCCATGACGCATTCGTCGTCATCCATGGAACCGATACGCTCGCCTTCACCGCGTCGGCGCTCTGCTTCGCGCTTGAAGGCCTCGGCAAGCCTGTCATCCTGACCGGCGCGATGGTTCCCCTGAGCGAGCCCGGAAGCGACGGCTCGGCAAATCTCGCCGACGCTTTGCGCGCCGCGCAATCGTCAGCGCCGGGCGTGTGGGTGCAGTTTGCCGGCAAGCTCCTTCACGGTGCGCGAGCAAGGAAGGTGCATTCAAGCGCATTCGACGCTTTCACTGCCGGCGACGCGGCCGTTCCGCCCTGCCGCCCGGCCGGGCGCCTGCAGTTTCACCGATATGCGGATGCGAGCGTCTCGGTGCTGACGGTCGCGCCGGGAGGCTGCACAAGCGTCTTTGAATACGCGATGGGACATTGCGATGGCGTCATTCTGCGCTGCTACGGCGCAGGCACGGCGCCGGACACGCCGGGGCTGCGGGCGGGCCTTGCGGCGGCGAAGCAACGCGGAATTCCGGTGGTCGCGGTCAGCCAGTCCGATGGTGGCGGCGCCGCAATGGGAACCTATGCGTCCGGGAGCTTTCTGGTCGAGGCCGGGGTCATCGACGGTGGTGCGATGACCGTGGAGGCAGCCTATGCCAAGCTGACGCATGTGCTCGGCCTTGCCGGGCCGGTCGACCGCCGGGCGCTGGTTGAAGTCGATCTGTGCGGAGAATTCGGCTCGCCCAGGCAGGTACAAGGCCGCTAGAAGAACCGGCGGCCGGTTGCATCAGCGCAATATTTTCGTTCGATCCCTGTCCGCAAAGCTGTCGCCTACTGGACGATCCGGCGATGTCGACATACGCTGTCGCGCAAGGGGCTCAGGCGGACTCGAACTTGCCGAAGCATCGTCTTGTTGTTTTATACGACGGCCCGTTGTTTTGTTGTGTGCGAGTACAGCCGAAATCTGGACCCGGAAACAAGCAATGCGCCTCAATGCCCTTTCAGCCCTGATCGCTTTCCTCGCCACTTGCGGTTCTCCTTCGGCCTTCGCGCAGGATATCGCCAGCCTTCGAAGCTCGGTTGAGGGCATCCTTTCCACGCATTGCGCCCGCTGCCACGAGGAAGGAAAACTCGTCGGGCGCACCAGTTCCGCCAAGGGCTTCGGCAATATTCTCGATCTGACAGCCCTTGCGCGAGACGGCAGGATCGTTCCGGGCAATCCGGACAACTCCACCCTGTGGAAGCTCATGCTCAGCGGCGAGATGCCCTATGACTATTATTCGGGCGATTTCAGCGCCAGCTCGCCCTCCAAGGACGAGATCCAGACGGTTGCAGACTGGATCAAGGCGGAAGGTGTGGCCCTGGCCGAGGCAAGCGTCCAACGTCCCTTCATCACCGACTCCGAAGTCGTCGCCGCGATTGCCGCGGACCTGTCCGACCTGCCTCGCAACCGCGTGAAGAGGACGCGCTATCTGACCCTCGCCAACCTCGCCAATGCCGGGGTTCCCGACGAGGAACTCGAAGTTTATCGCCAGGCGGCCGTGAAGGTTCTCAATTCGCTCAGCCGGGTGAGCGATCCCGCGCGCTACGAGAAGTTCGGTCCTGGCGACACCATCCTTCGGTTCGATCTCGATGCGCTTGGATGGAGCGAGAAGGATTGGCGTCTGGCCGTGAGCGCGACGCCCTATGCGATCGACTACAACCTGCCGATGATGCGTTTTCTCAAGGAGTCGTCCGGCGACAGCATGCCCTTCATGCGTGCCGACGTGTTCGCCTTTGCGACGACCCAGCCGGCCATGTATCACAGGCTGGTCGGGATTCCGGACGATGTCCTGACGCTGGAGAGCTATCTCGGCGTGGATGCGGAAACCGATATCGCTGCCGGAAAGGTGGCCAGAGCCGGGTTCCAGAAGTCGGGCGTCAGCCAGAACAACCGAATGATCGAGCGGCACTCCGCCAAGGCCGGCACCTATTGGCGGTCCTATGACTTCGCGACCAATGCGAAGGAAAAGAGCCTCTTCCTGTCGCCGCTCGGCCCGGGCGGGGAGGGCGGTTTCGTACCCGATGGCGGGGAGTACATCTTCTCCCTGCCGAACGGCATGCAAGCCTATATGTTGGCTGACGCCGAGGGCCACCGCATCGAGAAGGGGCCGATCTCTGTCGTCAGCGATGTCTCGCGGCCCGACAAATCCGTTGCAAACGGCATTTCCTGCATGGGTTGCCATGCCGAAGGCATGATCAGCCGGACCAAGGATGAAATCCGGGCCTATGTGCTTGCCGACAACACCTTTCCGATCTCCGTGCGCGAGCGGATAGAGCAATTGCATCCCGAGCAGTCGGAGATGGACAGGCTGATGGCGATCGACCGCGATCGCTTCGAGAGCGCCATGCGCCGCGCCGGGCTCGATCCCAAGCTGCGCGCGCCGGGCGGTGTGGAGCCGATTTCGGCGCTGGTACAGCACTTCGAGCGCAATCTGACCAAGGCGATGGCCGCGGCCGAGTTCGGCCTGACGCCGGAGCAAATGACAGCAGGGGCTCCGAGCGCGGGCACCCAGGCGTTTGCGCTGCTGCGCCGGCTCGACCAGGACATCGTGCCGCGCGACCAGTTCACGAAGGAGTTCGCCGAGATCCTTGTCCGCCTGACGCCGCACTCGGCGCTTGAGCTGGCCGAGACCACCTCCCCTGAAGCCTCCGCCGTCAAGGCGGGCATCGTTCAGGCGCCGTCAGTCGAATCGGGAACGCTTGATCTGGCGGTGACCGGCGACAAGACGTCCTACAAGGTGAACGACCTGGCGGTGCTCACCGTAACCGCCAGCGAGCCCTGTTACTTGACGCTGCTTTCGGTCGACAATGCCGGCAAGACGGTGATGCTACTGCCGAACAAGTTCGCACCCGAGCCTCCCCTGCTCAAGGCAAAGACGCCGCTGGTCGTTCCGACAGCCGAGGATGATTTCGATCTGAGGCTGCTCACCGTCGGCGAGGAAAAGGTGACCGCGTTCTGCAACACCACCAGCCAGCGGATTTCCGGTCTCGATTACAATTTCTCTGACGATGATTACCTGTTCCAGGGCCATGAGCGCGAATTGAACCGCTCGATCGCCACGGCTCGCCAGATCAGCGTACAGGCGCGCCGCAAGAACGCCAGCGCACCGGAGGCGGGGAAAGGCAATGAAGCGCGCAAGTCGGTAACGTTGAAGGTATCGGGGTAGCGGAACACGGGCTGGCCCCGCCGCTCGCGCGCGATTTGCGGCCTCAAACCTTAGGTGCAACCTCGCGGCTACAGGCTTGCCAGTTTCTGGGCGTCCCGAATTTTCCTGCCCTGCGCGCCTGTGGCGGTTCCCGGCCTGGTGGGGCCGACCCATGTCAGGAGTTCCTGCGGGGAAAGACTTCCGGAGAAATGGAATCCCTGCAACAGATCGGCTCCCAGATCGGTGACCAGTTCGCATTGCGCCGGCGTCTCGACGCCTTCGACCACGGTCTTGCAATCGAGCTCGCGCGACATGGAAATGATCCAGCGCAGGATCGACAGGATTCGCGGATCGTCCTGCGCGCCGGAAATGATGGATCGATCAATCTTGATCTTGTCGACTCGCAGCTTCGAAAGCCGGGCGATGTTGGAGTGGCCCTTGCCGAAATCGTCCACGGCCACGGAAAAGCCCATCTCGGTAAGCCGGTTCACCACTGCCTTGGCGCGATCTTCTGACGTCAGCAACGCGTCCTCGGTGACCTCGATTTCCAGATCGGAAGAGGCAATTCCGGCCTTCGCTGCGGCCGCCTCGAGCCACTCGGCAAATCCGTCGCTGACCAGGTGCTGGGATGCGATGTTCACCGCGGTCTTGCAATGCAGGCCTTGAGCCTGCCATTCCAGATTGTCCCGGATCGCACGGGTAATCACCCATTCGCCCAATCTGCGTATCACCGAAGACTCGGCGATGGCCGGCAGCCATCTGTCCGGAGCGAGCCGCCCAAGCGTGGGATGATTCCAGCGAACCAGCGCTTCCACGCAATTCATCGACCAGTCCTGGGCCTTGAGTTCGGGCTGGTATTCGAGCACGAGTTCGCCGCGCTCGATGGCCTGCGCCACATCCCGGCGGATTTCCGCCCTGGTCTGGGTTCCGATCAGCGGCGTATAGATCTCGAAGTCGTTCTTGCCCGACTTCTTGGCGTGGTACATCGCGATGTCGGCCAGTTTCATCAGGTCTTCCAGGCTGGAGGCGTCCTGCGGATATCTGGCGCAGCCGATGCTCGCGCTGCACCGGCTGACGGACGGCAATTCGTCTGGCGGTTGAGACAAGGCCTGCTTCAGCGCGGACAGGAGGGCGACGATCCGGTCGTGATCGGCGAGACCTGGCGCCAGTAGTACGAATTCGTCCCCGCCGATGCGTGCGATCAACGCTTCCCCGGCGTCCCTACCGTCTTCCGCGCGATGCGCAGCCAAGACCTGCTTGAGATTGCGCGAGCAGATGCGCAGGAACTCGTCGCCCGTGGCGTGTCCGTTGACGTCGTTGATCTCCTTGAAATTATCGATGTCGATGAAAAGCAGCGCGCCTTGCGATCCGGCGGCGACGCCCTCGGAAATCGCCCTGCTGGCGATCTGGGTGAAGCGCTCGCGGTTCGGCAGTCCGGTCAGGCGATCAAAATAGGCAAGCCGCGCGACTTCCAGATGGGTGTTGTTCACCTCGCCGACCATGTTGTTGTAACTGGCTTGGTAGTCGGTGAATTCCTTGATCCGGAGACGGGATTTGCCAGGCGGTATCGGGCTCAAATGCCCGTTCGCTGCGTTAAGCGCCAAGCGGCCGGACATTTCCTCCAGCGGCAAGACGAGGGCGCGCATCAGGACGAAGACAATGGCAATGGTGAGCGAAGCGCCGGCCGCGAGGACCGCGAGGATCGAAATGTTGTTCTCGAAGGCCCGATTGTAGAGCTCGGACACCGGCTGGGGCACCATCACGCCCCAACCGGGGCCCTGAACGGATGTCAGTCCGGCGATCATGTCGCCCTTCATGGCGGGCGAGTAGAATTGTTCGATCCCGGTTTCGCCCGCCATCATGCGTTTCACCGCGGAGACGCCGGCAATGTTCTTTCGCTCTGCCACCCAGGAGGGAAGCGGATGGGCCATCACATTGCCGTAGCGATCGACGATGGCGGCGTGACCATGCTTGCCGAAGGCGACCGCCTTGCCGAGCTTGACGAAATAGGTGGTGCCGATGCGCGCGACCGCGATGGCGTCGCCATAGTCGTGAACCGCCAGGATCTCGTTCTGTCCGCTCGGTCCCGCCATTACGCCGGACAGGACCGTCTGCTGCGGCTGCGCGATGAACATTGCCTTTTCCATCGTCGCTTCAGGCAGTTTGTCGTGACCTGATGGAACGTCCGTCTCCGCCCTCGCGATTATGGTACGGTCCCTCTTGTCGATGATCAGGATGCAGACGATGTCGAGGCGCCGCATGAGCTGGTCGAGCTTTGGAACATTGCGGCGTTCGAGCATCGTCGCGGAAATTGAATCGAAAGCAGCGACAAGATCGAGGTAATACCGCTCCAGCGCGCCGCCCAGATTTCGGGCGATCAGCAGATGGCGATCCTTTACCTCGGAAAACTCGTGCCGGACGCTCTGGTTGTAGGACCAATATCCATAAACGGCGGAGGGCGCCAATGTCGCGAACATCAGCGCCAGCAGCAGAAAGTTGCGGATGCGGAGTGTCATGATCGCATTGAGGCCCCGGATTGTCCTCCCGAAGGGTATAAGCAGCGTAAATCTAGTCGATGTTTTCTCAATATAATGACAACGAAAGAGAATTTCCGCAACGGCAGTTGAAACAGGGTGGCCGGACTTGCTGTTTGCCGGGCGCAACATGTCCCGACGATCGACCGGGCCGCGCGGCGCTTTCTTCCCCTGCGCCTTCTTCAAAGTCAGGTCTTGTCAAAGCGAGGCGCCCGTCTTCAGGCAACTCGCGCCGCGTTTCACACCAAAGCGCGCCCAATCACCGAAACACGGTCCGAGCCGGGGAACGATTCAAACGGGAGGACGTTTACCGTCTGTAGATAGTGCAGCGGCCCGGTCTTGCAGTCTCGAAAACCATGAACCGGACCGCCAAGCACATCCTGAGACGTACAAGGAGAGAATACCATGTTTCGTATGCTTTTGACTACAACCGCCATTGTCGCAGTCTTGCAGACCGGTGCGCTTGCCGCTGACACCGCCGCTTCCGACATGATGAAGCCAGGGCCGGTCTTCACCCAGGACGGCAAGTATGAACGGCGCGTCACCCAGGACGGATACTATGAGGCGGGCGCGGGCCAGATCCTCGCCAATTCGCTTATCGGCAAGTCTGTCTACAACAACGCGACGGACGGAGCCGAGGCAGTCGGCGATATCAACGACATCATCATCTCGCCCAATGGAACGGCGGAAGCCGTGATCATCGGCGTCGGCGGATTTCTCGGCATCGGCGAGAAGGACGTGGCTGTCGACTTCGGCAAGGTGAGCTGGGTCGATCGCGACGGAGAGCGCTGGATTATCGTGGACACCACGAAGGAACAGCTTGAAGCGGCGCCGGCCTACGACCGCGTTGCGATGAACGAAAAGCCGATGGACGGGTCCAACGCCACTGTCACCGAGAAGACGGCTCAGAATGCGCCGGCAACCGAAAAGATGGCGCAGAATACGACTGACCGGGAAATGATGCCGGTCGATATCGCCGCAATGTCGACCGAAGAGCTGGTCGGCGCCCGCGTCTACGACTCGCAGCAGGAAGACATCGGCGAGATCTCTGACGTGATCGTCTCCGATTCTGGATCGGTCGAAGCGTTCATCGTCGATGTTGGCGGTTTCCTGGGCATTGGCGAGAAGCCTGTTGCCATCGGTGCGAAGGATATCGACTTCAAGAAGAACGGCGACGGCCTCGTGTTCACGCCGTTCACGAAGAAACAGCTGAACGACCAGACCGCCTACACCAAGGAAGGTTACGAAAAAGACGGAATGAGCGGCGTTCTGACCGTCCCGAATTCGTAATCTGGCAACACCATCGTCCAAGAAGAGCCGGCCGTGTTGGCCGGCTTTTCTTTGGAACCGACACGCCCTTGGCGCGTTTAACGAACATACAAACCAAAGGAGAATCCTCATGGCTAGCACAGTCTCTTCTGCAGGCAAGGAAATGCCCTCGATCAACGCCACCGGCGCAACGCAGGCCGATTTCGAACGCCATGCCAGCCGCATTCGTGAAGACATCGAAAAACTGGCAGGTTCCGTCGCGACCGCCGGTTCAGCGCTGTCGGCCGACGTGCGGGCCAATGCCGGCGCCAAGGCGAACGAGCTGCGTGAAGCTTCGGAAAGCACCTTGCGCGAATTGCGCGCGCAGTTTCACGACGTGGAAAAGCAGCTTCGCACCAAGGTGCGTGAAAAGCCGGTCGCAGCCCTTGGCGTCGCGGTCGGTATCGGTTTCCTGATCGCCCTGATCGCCCGGCGCTAAGGGGGCGGCGGTGCTTGGAAACCTGCCGATAAACCTGGCCGCCGGCTTGTTTGCCGGCGAGGCCTCCGCCTGGGCGCGCAGGGCAAAGCGCAACGCGATTGCGTATTGCTTCATCGGTTTCTTCGGCCTCACAGCCTGGGCCCTGCTCGTCGCAGGGTCCGTGGCGGTGGCGGCCGAGACATACGGGCTGCCCGCCAGTCTGCTTGTCGGCGCCTTGATGTTTCTTGCCGTCGCGATGCTTCTGGCCGGAGTCCTCAAGTTCTTCGCCTGGCGGCGGCGCAAAGCTGAGCGAGAACGTCAGACCCGCAATGCGCTGATGGCGGCTGGAGCGGCGACGGTCGTCTCGACCGGGATCGTCCGCTCCAAGCCCTTGCTGTTCCTTGCATTGGCGTTGGGCGCCGGCATCGCGGCGGGCGGTTTCTCCCTCGGGCGCAGCCAACAGGGCGAATGACGCCGACTCACCGAACCCGTTTCCCACCTTCCTTATGAAAGGAGTTTGTCATGGCCAAAGTAGCCACAGTTCTGAAGACCAAGACGCATAGCCAGGAGATGAATACCGGGCTGTCCGCAGAGTATCGCGACGAGATGTCGGATTCCCTGACCGAGGTCCTGGCGGCGACCTACAGGCTCACCATCAAGAGCCACATCTACCACTGGAACGTCGTCGGGCCGCTTTTCAAGCCGCTGCACGAACTTACCGAGGAACATTACGGCGAGTTGTTCGCGGCAGCCGACATCATCGCGGAGCGCATTCGCGCTCTCGGCCATCTGGCGCCCGATCGTCTTGCCGAGGCAGCGCAGTTCGCGCCCAAGGGCAATTCGGTCGAGAAGATGAGCGCCGGCGCAATGGTGGAAGATCTCATCAAGGATCATGAAGCCGCCGTGCGCACGATGCGCGAAGCCGCCGGCAAGGCAGGCGACAATGACGATCTGGTGACCGAGGACATGCTGACGGCGCGGCTTACCTTCCACGAGAAGGCGTTGTGGATGCTGCGCGCGCACATCGCCTGAGGCGAGATGCATCGGCGCTGTCCTTGATGGCGCAACGCATCGGCACAAACGAAAGCCGGTTCCGGGAGATCCCGGGACCGGCTTTTGCATTTGCGTCGCCGACATAGAGCTATCCTGACCGGCGGACCTCACGGCGTCGCCTGGCGGCGCGACAGCCGACGGTCACTCCTCCAGGGCGGGCCGCATGACTCTCAACTCGCCCGGATGCATCTCGATCTCCACCTTCTCCGGCAGGTCGATCAATTCCCCGTCGATCACCGCTTTCGCCTTGCGCCGCAGGTGGCTGAAGCCGAGCGTCACTCGCTTTCCGCGTCTCTCGACAATGTCCGGGTTCGCCCGCCAGGTCCCGACGACAAGGTCGGCAAGCATTCCAGCATTTGCCGAAGCCGTCGCCGGACGGGCAGTATAGATCGCCAGTTCGCCGGTGGTAGGGTTGTCGGCATAGGGCAGATGACTGTCGCCATAGGGATTGTTCGAAACCGCCAGGGAAGAAAGTCGTTCGCTCGACCTGTCGCCGTCGATTGCGATCTCGACATTGAATTTCGGTGGGCGACGGACCGCCTCGAGGGCAGCCAGCAAGGATGCGGCAATCTTTCCGAGCCGGGACTTGTAGTCCCGCGCATTGCGAAGGCGCACCATGTGGGGGTGAAATCCCACCGAGAACTGGTGCAGGTAGGGTCGTCCATTGGCGGTGGCGATGTCGCAATCGCCGATCGTGTGCCGCGCCAGGGCGCGCGCGGCCTCCCGTATTTCGAGCGGCATGCCCAACGATCTGGCGAACAGGTTCATCGTTCCGGCAGGGATGACGCCAAGTGGCTTTCCGGTGCGCCATGCGATCGCGGCCGCAGCGGAAATGGTTCCATCGCCGCCGGCGGCGATCACGGCGTCCGCATCCGCGTCGTCGAAACCATCGGATAGAGCCTCGACGAGCTTCCGTCCCGAGGTGCAATGACAGCGCAATTCGTGACCGGCCTCGGCGAAGCACGCGACGATCTCGGCGCAATAGGCGTCCAGATCGGTCGTCCGCAGGGTGCCGCCATCGGCATTCAGTACGGCGTTGATACGCATCGGAAGGCGCCTCGTTGAAGTCTTAGATAAATGGTCGTCGCTGTTCGGACAGGCCTTCCCAGCCTGCCACCTGCAGCAGCCCGTCCACGTCCATCACCTCGCACGAGCGGTCATGCCATTTGATGAGCTTGCGCGCCGACAGCTTCTTAAGCGTCTTGTTGGTGTGCACGGTGGAAAGACCGAGCGTGTCGGCCACGTGTTGTTGGGTGATCGGGATGGAGAGCTGCGAGGCTTTGGTCATGCCTGCGTTCTGGGCCCGCTGATAGATGAAGGCGAGAAGATAGGCGGCGCGTTCAAGCGCCGATCTGCGGCCGACGCTCAGAAGGTTCTCATCGAGAATCCGCTCCTCACGTGACGCTATCCACGTAATATCGAATGCGATTGCCGGATGGTTCTTGAAGACCTCCGGCAAGCGGTTGCGCTGGAAGACGCAGAGCTTGGTGGGCGAAAGCGCCTCGACCGAATGCTGCATCTCGCCGATCAGCGAGCCCTGCAGACCAACAAGATCTCCCGGCAGCACGAAATTCAGGATCTGCCGCCTGCCGTCCTCGAGTGTCTTGTAGCGGAACGCCCAGCCGCTCAGCAGCGTGAACAGATGCGCGCTGTGCGCGCCCTCGTCCAGGATCGTCGCGCCGGCGTCCACGTCGAGTTCGCCGGTCTTGAAATCCGACACGAAATTCAGCTCGGTTCCGGTGAATTCGCGGAAGCGCTCCAGATTGCGAATGGGACATTCGCTGCACCTGATTCTCTTGGATCGCATTTCCATTCCGCGCGGATACTCCGTTGAATTGGACCACTGCGCCGATCGGGCAGAGTCGCGGAAATGTGCCCGGCAAGGAAGTCGGGCGGCCCGGGAAAGCTCAGCTGGCGAATGAACGCAGGATTGCCGGAGCCGATGCAGAATCCGGACCGAAGTCGGACTCACCCTCGATCTTCAACATTTCCTGGAGGCTCGATCGCGCCCGGCTCACGCGACTTTTTACCGTTCCGATCTTGCAGCCGCAAATCTCGGCAGCTTCCTCATATGAGAAGCCGGATGCGCCGACCAGAAGCAGCGCCTCGCGCTGGTCTTCGGGAAGCTTCGTCAATGCGCGTGAAAAATCCTGCAGGTCGAGCGTGCCGTATTGGGCGGGGTGCACGGCCATGCTCTCGGTGAAATAGCCGTCGCTGTCCTGAACCTCACGCCCGCGCTTGCGCATCTGGCTATAGAATTCGTTGCGGAGAATTGTGAAGATCCAGGCGCGCAGGTTCGTCCCCATCTTGAAGCTGTCTTGTGCGCCCCACGCCCTCAGGATGGCGTCCTGCACAAGATCGTCCGCCTTGTCCGGATTGCCGCAAAGCGAAACCGCGAAAGCGCGCAAGTTCGGAAGCACCGCCAAAAGATCCCTCTTGAAAGGGTCGTGGGATTCACTCATCGCTCGCGCCTTGCTGCGACTGGCGTCGCTCGGCCTCGTCCAATTGCTCCAGTAGCGTGAGGAAGCGGTCGGGAATTCCCTCCTGCTCCACTGCGCTGAACAACGCGTTGAGTTTCTGGCTGATTATCTCGTTGGGATCACCCCGCCTGCCAGCCTGCGGCGGTCTGGTGTCGGATTGGGTATGCGGCATTTTCTTTTCACTCATGTTAGAATTGCTCCCCTCTCAATGCGGTGGTGAAAAAAAAGTTCCCGCGGCGTGCAACGATTTTCCGAATGCTTCGTTATCATTACGGACTCATGAATGCCATCATCAGGGAGAACTGATCAGATGACCATCGCAACGCGGATTGCGCCCCACATTCCCTATCTTCGGCGCTTCGCCCGCGCCGTTACGGGATCACAGACTTCCGGCGACGCCTATGTGGGCGCTGTGCTCGAGGCTTTGATCGCCGATATTTCCATCTTTCCCACGGCATCAAGTGACCGTATTGCCTTGTATAAACTGTTTTCACAGTTGTTTGGTTCCCTCAATGTCGAGGTAGAGGCTCCGTCCTCTCCATTCGCGTGGGAGCGTCACGCCGCCCATAACCTTCAGCATGTGACGCCGAAGCCGCGGCAGGCGTTCATTCTTTCTGCCGTCGAAGAATTCGACAAGAAGGCGGTGGGAGAAATTCTTTCTGCCGACGAAGCGGAAGTCGATCGCCTTCTCGCCCAGGCATCGAAGGAAATTTCCGCGCAGGTGGCGACGGATATCCTCATCATTGAGGATGAACCGCTCATCGCGATGGATATCGAGGAAATGGTCCTCTCCCTCGGCCACAGCGTTACCGGAATGGCGCGCACGCATCGCGAGGCGGTCAAGCTGTTCGCAGCCAGGCGACCCGGAATGATCCTGGCCGACATCCAACTCGCGGACGGGAGTTCGGGCATCGATGCGGTCAACGAGATCCTGACGAATGCCGAGGTGCCGGTGATCTTCATCACGGCCTTCCCGGAGCGCCTGCTGACGGGGGAGCGGCCCGAGCCGACCTTCCTTGTCACAAAGCCGTTCAATCCCGACATGGTGAAGGCGCTGATCAGCCAGGCGCTCTTCTTCAACCAGGAAACGGTGAAAGCCGCGTAACGGGGAAGGCGGCATGATCGCGCAGTTTTCTCAGCATTCGCGGAACCTCAGGCGCAGGCGCGCGTTTTGTCTTCATCGACAACTGATGGAGAAAAACAATGCTGTACTACGCTCTCATATTTCTTGTGGTT
>JAUIBM010000514.1 GCA_030428345.1 Alphaproteobacteria bacterium
GGCGGAACTCGACGCCGCCCGGCGCGCCCGCGTCGCCCAGACCCGGCTGCATGCCCAGGCGATCCGGCAGATCATGCGGCACATTGCCGACGGGACCGCGTCCGAGGCCGCCCAGATGGAGGGCCTGATGCAATGAGCGAGGAGCCGCAGGGCGACATGGTCGACCGGACCGCGAGACAGGCGGCCGATCGGGACCGGATGGCGCAGGACAATCCCGAACCCTCGCTGGGCCGCCGCTTCGGTCAGATCGGCATCCTCGGCTGGATGATCGTCATCCCGGTCCTGCTGGCGGTGCTGGCGGGTCGCTGGCTCGACCGGTTGCTCGGCAGCGGCATCACCGTGACCGCAGCCCTCACCATGGCCGGCGCAGCGCTCGGCCTCTGGCTCGCCTTCAGATGGATGCACGACCAATGACAGGCTTTGTAAATCTCCCCTTCGGTCTGGAACCCTATCCCGCCGCGAATCTCGCCGCCGGCCTTGCCCTCGGGCTGGTGGTGGGCTTCCTGCTCGGCGTGCTGCACTTCAGGACATTGCGGCTGGTCAGCGTCCGGCTCCTGCGAGGCGACTTTTCGGCGATCGCCCTGCAAGTGGTGCGGTTCGCCGTGCTTGCGGCAACCCTGTTCGCGCTTGCAAAGCTTGGCGCCGCGCCGCTGTTGTCCGCGATGGTCGGCGTTCTCGTCGCCCGGGGCAGGGTGGTCGACGGCGGGAGGGTGCGGCCGTGAACACTTCGCCGCTTGCAGCCGGCATTGCCTTTCATCTCGGCCCGGTTCCTGTTTCGGTCACGGTGGTTACGACGTGGGCAATCATGCTCGCGCTGACGGTGGTTGCGGCCATTGCCGCGCGCGTTCTGGCGGTGCGGCCGAAGACCCTGCAGGCTGTCCTCGAACTGTTTGTCAGCACCGTCGATGCCCAACTGCAATCCACGCTGCAGCGCGACCCGGCTCCCTACAGGGCAGTCGTGGGCGGGTTGTTTCTGTTCATCCTGTTCGCGAACTGGTCGTCGCTCATCCCCGGGGTGGAGCCGCCCACCGCGCAGCTCGAGACCGACGCCGCGCTCGCCTGCATCGTCTTTGTGGCGACGCTCTATTTCGGCGTCAGGGCCAATGGCGCGCTGGGCTATCTGAAGACCTTCGCCGAGCCGACCTGGGTGATGATCCCGCTCAATCTCGTTGAACAGATCACCCGGACTTTTTCATTGATGGTGCGCCTGTTCGGCAATGTCATGAGCGGCGTCTTCGTCATCGGCATCGTGCTGTCCCTGGCGGGTCTGCTGGTGCCCATTCCGCTGATGGCGCTCGACCTGCTGACCGGCGCCGTGCAGGCCTACATCTTCGCCGTTCTCGCCACCGTCTTCATCGGCGCGGCGGTGGGCGGCGAAACCGGCGGCCGTGGCGCTGCCCAAAGCTCGAAGGAAGCCAACTAATGGACTGGATACGAATCATCAGCATAGCGGCGGCGGCCATCGCCGTATCGTTCGGGGCAATCGGCCCTGCGCTCGCCGAGGGCCGTGCCGTTGCGGCGGCCATGGATGCGATCGCGCGCCAGCCCGAAGCCGCAGGAACCCTGTCGCGAACCCTGTTTGTCGGCCTCGCCATGATCGAGACGATGGCGATCTACTGCCTGGTCGTGGCGCTGCTGCTCCTGTTTGCGAACCCCTATACCCAGTAGCGGTGCACCGGCATGGAATTCAACTGGTGGACATTCGGGTTTCAGGTGGTCAACGTCCTGGTGCTGCTGGGGCTGTTGAGCCATTTCCTGTTCCGCCCGGTATCCGCGATGATCGCCCGGCGCGCCGAAGAGACCCGCAAGGTGCTGCAGGAAGCCGAGCAGGCCAAGAAGGCCGCCGCAGAGACACGAAAGGCGGCGGAAGAAGAGCGCCAGCAGTTCCAGCAACAGCGTCCGGAACTTCTGGAAAGGGCGAGGCGCGAGGCTGACCAGCAGAGGGCGGAACTGATCGGGGAAGCCAGGAACGAAGCGGCCAGGATCATCTCCGAAGCGGACAAGAAGGCGGCGAGGATGCTCGGCCGCGCCGGCCAGGCGCAGGCGGAGGAAACGAAGCGGCTCGCCCTCAGGGTCGCCGGGCGGCTGGTCGAAAACCTCCCCGAGGGCCCTCCACTTTCCGGCTATGCCGACAGGCTGGTCGAGGCGATCGGCAAGCTCGACGCCGGCGCGGTGGACGCCCTGCTGAACGGTTCCGGCAAGCTCACCCTGGTTGGCTCCTTTGCGCCTGGGCAGAGCGACATCGATGCGGTGCGCAAGGCGCTGGCCGTGGCTGCGGGCAAGGAGGTCGCTCTCGAGGTCGAGACGGACGCCAACATGATCGCGGGGCTTGAGCTGAAGTCACGCCACGGCGTCATTCACAATTCCATCAGGTCTGACCTGGAGCGGGTCGCGGCGGCGGTCATGGGCAATGACCGGCAAGATTGAAGGACACCCTGTGAAGTTGCCGGCCGGCAAGGATTCGCAACAGGCGCGCCTTCTCGACGACGCCGTGGACCGGGTGTCGGGCATCAGCCTGACGCCTCGACCCGAAATCGTCGGACGGGTCGAAAGCATTGCCGATGGTCTCGCCATCGTATCCGGACTGCCGGGCGCCAAGCTCGGCGAGATGCTGGACTTCGGCAGCGATCGCCTGGGATTCGTCTTCGCGCTGGAAGAGGAATTTCTGCAGGCCGTGATTCTGGACAGCGGCGCTGGGATCGAGGCCGGGGACGCCGTCCACCGCGCCGGCAAGCTGGCCAGCGTCCCCGTCGGAGAGGGCCTGCTTGGCCGCATCGTCGATCCGCTGGGCCGGCCCCTGGACGGCGGGGAGCCGATCGACGCCGCGGAATTCTGGCCGGCCGAGCGTCCTGCGCCAAGGATTGTCGACCGCGACTTCGTCAGCGAGCCGGTCCAGTCGGGACTGGTCGTCGTCGATGCGTTGTTCGCCGTCGGCCGGGGCCAGCGAGAACTGATCATCGGCGAACGGGCGACCGGCAAGACGTCGATCGCGGTCGACACCATGATCAACCAGAAGAACAGCGA
>JAUIBM010000515.1 GCA_030428345.1 Alphaproteobacteria bacterium
CAGTGCGGCTGGAGCCCGGCAAGAAGGGCGAGATCATCTGGACCTTCACCAATGGCGGCCAGTTCGAGTTCGCCTGCCTGATCCCCGGTCACTACGAAGCAGGCATGCGCGGCGATCTGACTGTAACCGTCAAATGATATCTCGCGAACAAGGAGCGCAAACCATGAAACGCATCGCAACAGCCCTGTGCACCGCAAGCTTTGTCGTCGTCTCCGCCCTCGGCGCGATGGCGACCGACTATACCAAGGGCGTCGTCAAGAAGATCGACGCGAAGGCAGGCAAGGTGACCGTGATCCACGAGGAGCTGAAGAACCTCGACATGCCCGCCATGACCATGGTGTTCCGCACCGCCGACGAAGCGATGATGGCCCGGTTGAAGGTGGGCGAGACCATCGAGTTCGTCGCTGACCGGGTGAACGGTAAGCTGACAATCACCGAACTCAAATAGCCTTGCCGGGCGCCTTCGCAGGCCGGTCCCGCCGGCCGGTGGAGGCGCCGCCGCTGCTCCGGCGGATCGTCAGCATGCCCGCGAGAGCGGATGCACGGTCCGGCGCCGCAATCTTGAATTCGGCGCTTGACCTTCCAGTTGCTGGAAGGCGTAGCCATATCCGCAACGGGATAGCGAAGGGCAAGAAAATGGCTGACCACACGCATCATCGCCACGGCGCCGATGGCGGCGAAAAGGAAGCGCACGGGCATTCGTGCTGCTCCGGCAACGGCGGGAAGGGCGCGGCCGGCGGCGACGACACGGTGCTGTTGCGGGACCCGGTATGCGGAATGACCGTCGATCCGGCCAAGGCGGCGGAAAAGCCGGCCGCGGAACATGACGGACGGATGTTTCACTTCTGCTCGAGTTCCTGTCGGGCGAAGTTCGTCCGCGATCCGGAGCAATATCTCAGCGCCACCGACCCGGTATGCGGGATGAGCGTCGACCGGGCGTCGGCGAAGCATTTCCTCCGGCATGAGGGGATCGGCCATTATTTCTGCTCGGCCGGCTGCAAGCGCAAGTTCGAGGCCGATCCGGAAAAATATCGCGACGGGCCGCCCGAGCCGGAGCCGATGCCGGAAGGCACCCACTACACCTGCCCGATGCATCCCGAGATCGAGCGGGATGAACCCGGCTCCTGTCCGCTCTGCGGCATGGCGCTGGAACCCATGGGCGTTCCCACCGGCGAGGAAGGGCCGAACCCGGAGCTGGTCGATTTCACCCGCCGCTTCTGGATCAGCGCGTCGCTGGCGCTGCCCCTGCTGATCCTGGCGATGTCGCCGATGGTCGGCCTGCCCCTGCGCGGGATGATCGGCGAAAGGCTGTCGGTCTGGATAGAATTCGCGCTGGCGACGCCGGTGGTGCTGTGGGCGGCGTTGCCGTTCTTCGAGCGCGGCTACCAGTCGCTGGTCAATCGCAGCCCGAACATGTGGACTCTGATCTCGGTCGGGGTGAGCGCGGCCTATCTCTACAGCGTCGTCGCGACGCTGTTTCCGGGGCTGTTCCCGCACCAGTTTCGCGGCGATGACGGCGCGGTGCCGGTGTATTTCGAGGCGTCGGCCGTCATTGTCGCGCTGGTGTTTCTGGGCCAGGTCCTGGAACTGAAGGCGCGCGAGCGCACGGGCTCGGCGATCCGCGCATTGCTCGATCTGGCGCCCAAGACGGCGCGCCTGATCGACGCCAAGGGCGACGAGCACGATGTCCCCTTGAGCGACGTGCATTCGGGCGACCGGCTGCGGGTGCGCCCCGGCGAAAGCATTCCCGTCGATGGCGAGATCGTCGAGGGGCGCTCCTCGGTCGACGAATCGATGCTGACCGGCGAATCGCTGCCGCAGGAAAAGAACCCCGGCGATACGGTGACGGGAGGAACCCTCAACAAGAACGGCTCGCTGATCATCGAGGCGCGCAAGGTGGGCGCCGATACCGTGCTGTCGCAGATCGTGGCGATGGTGGCCAAGGCGCAGCGTTCCCGCGCGCCGATCCAGGGCCTGGCCGACCGGGTCGCCTATTATTTCGTGCCGGCGGTGGTGCTTTCCGCCGTGCTGGCGTTTGCCGCCTGGTCCGTCCTCGGCCCCGAGCCGAGCATGGTCTACGCCATCGTCTCGGCCGTCTCCGTCCTGATCATCGCCTGCCCATGCGCCCTGGGCCTTGCAACCCCGATGTCGATCATGACGGCGACCGGGCGCGGCGCGCAGGCGGGCGTCCTGATCAAGGATGCCGAGGCGCTGGAGCGTTTCGCGAAAGTGGACACGCTGATCGTCGACAAGACGGGAACGCTGACCGAGGGAAGGCCGAAGCTGACCGATGTCTTCGCCGCCGGGGCGTTCGACGAGACAGAGGTGCTCAAGCTGGCCGCCAGCCTGGAGAAGGGGTCTGAGCATCCGCTTGCCGAGGCCATACTGGACGGGGCGGCCACCAGGGACATCGAACCGGCAAGCGCCTCAGACTTCGAGGCGGTGACCGGCAAGGGCGTCATCGGCAAGGTCGAAGGAAAATCGGTCGTGCTCGGCAACCGGGCGATGATGGACGAGAAGGGCGTCGATCTCGCCGACCTGCCGGAGCGCGCGGACGATCTGCGCGCCGAAGGAAAGACGGCGATGTTCCTCGCCATCGACGGCAAGGCGGCGGGCATTGTCGCGGTCGCCGATCCGGTCAAGCCGACAACGGCGGCCGCCATCAGGGCGCTGCACGAGAGCGGCCTCAAGATCATCATGGCGACGGGCGACAACGAGCGCACCGCGCGCGCTGTGGCGGCGAAACTGGGCATCGACGAGGTGCGCGCGGACATGCTGCCGGAGAGCAAGCAGAAGCTTGTCGAGGAGTTGAGAACGGGCGGGGCGAGCGTCGCGATGGCGGGGGACGGCGTCAATGACGCGCCGGCCCTGGCGGCGGCCGATGTCGGCATCGCCATGGGCACCGGCGCGGATGTCGCGATGGAAAGCGCCGGAATCACTCTGGTGAAGGGCGATCTCAACGGCATCGTGCGGGCCAGGGTGCTGGCGCAGGCGACGATCGCCAACATCAAGCAGAAC
>JAUIBM010000516.1 GCA_030428345.1 Alphaproteobacteria bacterium
GAGCAGCACCATCGGCGCGATGATGATGATCAGCGAGCGGCCGAAAAGGCTCTTGGGCATGCGCTGGGAGAACCAGCGACCGAAGATCCGGAGCGGGTTGCGCCGATATTTGAAGCTGGGGAGCTGTTCGCTGGTTTGGGTCGCCAAAGCCGTCTCGTCGGAGCTGCTAACGGCCGCGCGGATGCCGCACGACGCTGTTGCGCCCTAATCTATACAAAGCTTGTAGCCAATGCCACGAACAGTCTGAAGCCATTTCGGGTTTGCGGGGTCGTCCTCGATCTTGCGGCGCAGCCGGTTGATCTGGACGTCGATCTTGCGCTCGCCGACGGCGTAGTCCTCGCCCAGCAATTCGTGCCGCGCCACGGTGTCGCCCGGGCGGGCGGCGAAGGCGAGCATGATTTCCTGCTCGCGGTCGGTCAGGCGCACCTGCTCGCCGTCGCGGTGCAGTTCGCGCCGGCGGACGGAAAACTGGAACGGGCCGAAGGCGACTTGCTCGAATGCGGGTACGCGCGGCCTGGCGGTACGCTTGAGGATCGCGCCGATGCGCAGCAGCAATTCGCGCGGCTCGAACGGCTTGGTAAGATAGTCGTCGGCGCCGGCTTCCAGGCCGGTGATCCTCTCGGAGGTTTCTGCGAGCGCGGTGAGCATCAGCACCGGGACGGTACTGGTCTGGCGCAGCGATTTGGTGAAGCTGGTGCCGGTCTCGCCCGGCATCATGACGTCGACGATCAGCAGGTCGAATTCCAGCGCCTGGAGCTTTGCGCGGGCTTCCGCCGCATCGGCGGCGACGGAAACGCGAAATCCGTTATCGGCAAGGTATCGCGACAGCAATTCGCGGATGCGGCGATCGTCGTCGATGACGAAAAGATGCGGCGCGTCGTCCGGCACCGCCTTGCGCTGACGCGACGAACCTTCCACGGCTGACTGGATCATGATTCCAATTTCCCCGATCCGCTTGCATTGTCCTCGCCTTGCCCGCCCTGCGGAGCCGAATTCCGCATGGCGCGCAGAAACCGGGAGACAAGCTCATCGTCGCCCAGATCCGCAAGCTGCAATGCGCGATCGATGCGGCGAGACTGTGGCCAAGACAGGTCCAGCACGAGTTCCCGCCCGGCGCGGGTGGGGTATAACAGGCGCTGGCGACGGTCGGTCTGGCCCTCGATCTGGCGGATATGGCCGGAATCGATCAGTTGCCGAAGGACACGCGAAAGGCTTTGCTTGGTGATGTCGAGCAGCGAGATGAGTTCGGCCACGGTCATGCCCGGGCGGCGGCTGACGAAGTAGAGGGCGCGGTGATGGGCGCGCCCGAAGCCGAACCGGCTCAAGATCCGGTCCGGATCGGCGGTGAAATCGCGATAGGCGAAGAAGAGCTGCTCGATCAGCGCGATCCGGGGAATGTCGGAAGCCGAAATCGCCTCGTCGACAACGTCGTCCTGCGCCGGAGTCTCTTTGTCCATCGGGTCCCTGTTCACCGCATTTTCCAGTTCAACGCGGCTTGTACCATAGCCGGCAGGAATATGTCAGTACTATTGACTTAATTTGGCGGCGCTCCTACGATTTGGACAAAAGATGGCGCCGGCGGCAAGCTCGGCGCAATGACGGGAGATATGAGGATGGCAAGCGTTCCCTATGATCGCCTTGGCGGCGAGATATGGTTCAACGGCGAATTTGTCGCCTGGGAGGACGCCAAGGTTCACGTGCTGACGCACGGCCTGCATTATGCGAGCTCGGTGTTCGAGGGCGAACGGGCCTATGAGGGGCGCATCTTCAAGCTCGAGGAGCACACCGACCGGCTGTTCCATTCGGCCGAGATCCTGGGTTTTACGATCCCGTTCAGCAAGGACGAGATCAATCGCGCCAGCCAGGAAGAGATCGAGCGGAAGGGGCTGCGCGACGCCTATGTCCGGCCGATTGCCTGGCGCGGCAGCGAGATGATGGGCGTTTCGGCCCAGCACAACCGCATCAATGTTGCCATTGCCGCATGGGAATGGCCGTCCTATTTCAAGCCCGAGGAGCGCCTGAAGGGCATTCGCCTCGACCTGGCGCAATGGCGTCGGCCCGATCCGCGCACCGCGCCCTCACGCGCGAAGGCGGCGGGTCTTTACATGATCTGCACGCTCTCCAAGCACGCCGCCGAAGCCAAGGGTTATGCCGATGCGATGATGCTCGACTGGCGCGGCCAGGTGGCAGAGGCGACCGGGGCCAATGTGTTCTTCACCAAGGACGGAACGATCCACACGCCGACGCCCGACTGCTTCCTGGACGGCATCACCCGCCGCACGGTGATCGACCTGGCGAAGCGCCGCGGCATGCAGATCGTCGAGCGGGCGATCATGCCGGAAGAGCTTTCCGGCTTCCAGGAATGTTTCCTGACCGGTACGGCGGCGGAAGTGACGCCGGTCTCGGAGATCGCCGATTGGCGGTTCACGCCGGGCGAAATCTGCAATGTCCTGATGGCCGATTACGATGGCGAGGTTCGCGGCCGCCCCTCGGTAAGGGCGGCCTGACGCAGCGCCATTTGCCAGTGCAGCTTCAGCCCCCCATTTGAGGGTATGAAAAACGACAACTTCCCCAGTCGTTTTTCTTTGAACTTCCTGCGAAATCTCGCTACGCAGGGGCGCGGGCATGCATCGGGTTCCAGGAATGTCCCTGGCAGGATGGTCCGGCGTGGGGAGTTGCAATGGAATCCATGATTGTGAGTCTGGTCATCCAGGCGATATCGGGCGCCGTCGGCGGGGGGATCGTCGGGGCGGTGATCAAGCAGGCCGCGATCTCGATCGTCCCGCGCATCGTGGCGGGAGCAATCGGCGGCATCGGCGGCGGCTTTGCGCTCGACGCCCTGATCGGCGGCGGTTTGCAGAACGCCGGTGCCGGTGCCGCCCGCCGCGTGATAGATCACGTCGGCCCCTTGCGAAATCTGCGCCTGCGTCAGTTCCGAGCCCTTCACCGGGTCGTTCCAGGCGGCGGGCGTGGTGCCGGTCATGTTCTGGATCACGGTGGCGTCGGGATCG
>JAUIBM010000014.1 GCA_030428345.1 Alphaproteobacteria bacterium
ACGAAGCTCACCTTTTTCGGCCACGTGAATAGAGGCGCCTTCCTTGGGGCCAGACACCGCCCAGATTTTCTGATCTTCCAAAGAACCCGCGGGCGCACCAGTGGCCGCGCGCACAAGCGAGCCGTCCTTTTTCATCAATGTGCCGTCGGAACGCAGGATATCGAGAATCGGCACGTGACGACCGGCGAACGGGTTGTCCTCCCCTTCGACCTTGCCGCAGAAAGTGACATGGCCTGGTGTGATCATCAGGCCGTGAACGTCGAGAATGTGCTTGGACCGGTTCTCGAAAGTACGCATGACCCGGCCCGGAACGAGTTTGCCTCCTTCATCGTAGGATACCACGATGTCGTCGGTAGTTATCTCCTCGATCGTCTTCTTCGCCCCATCCCACATGTCGATCGTGGTGCCGGCAAGAAAGCATTCGGGGGCAACATTGTAGTTTCCATCTCTCGCCTCTCTGGCAATTTCGTTGTATAACTTTTCCAAAAATTCTTCGTCCATTATTTTCTGAATGTTTGGCGTTCTGAACCTTTCAATTTCGGAGAAAATTTCAGCGTACACCTTCGCAGAGACAAGATCATTAATTATACAGTAGTCGAGCGGCGTATTCTGGAAATCTTCCCCAAGGAGACTTTCTATTGATTTCTGATACCTACCAACCTCGTCACGGTGGGCAGCAGCGTTCATGTACTACTGCAATGGTTCAAGAGGGGTCTCAGATGCGAAATCTGGAATTTGATCGGCCAAATCATTCAGTCCACTCTCCCGGAGGTGGTCTTTCAGATCACGGGCAAGCGAACGCAGGCTGGTCTCCAATCCTGGAAATCTATCACTCATTGCACGTCAACCTTTCATTCCGGTTTGTGATCGGCCCCGCAAACATTAACACGAAGCAAATCTCCATTCACAATAATTTCAAGAGAGCATACCAACATTTCACTCAATTCATCCAAGCTCGAATGGCGAGTTTCATTTCGTAAAATCCGATCAATGCGCCTCAATGCTTCTTCCTTTTGATACAAAAAAAGCAATTCTTTATTAATTTTCGTGTGATTGATACTATCAGATAGCGCCACTAATGAATATATGTACGTTTTATTATCTGCGTCCTTTAGTATTTTAATAAATTTTGCTCCATACAAATCATAAGAATAGCGATTTAGAAAATATAGTATGCGTAACATATTTGCTGCATATGATCTATATTTATGCAATTTTACTCTTGGTTGGTATAGATGATTTCTTAACGCAGTCAATTGTATTAGGTTTCCTATGAAGTTATCGTCAGGGATCACGTTCCGAAAAGCAGAATATCTATCGTATAAATCATAATTTTTGTGTTTCGCTATTTCGATATAGTAATAGTTATTTATGTATTCAATTTTATTTGATTCATGATGAATATCTTCTCCCACGACATATTTGAAGTAAACTAAAATTATTTCACCCAAAACTCCGCATGCGCCTTTTTCAGATTCATAATCCAAAATTGATATAGTCCTCATTTTCTCAGCGAATTTTTCTAATTTTTGAGAAGAACAAACTACATCATCATTTTCCAAGTACAGTCCATGCTCCTTATTTTCCTGCGCAAACGGATTCACCGAATGAAAATTAATAAGTATACAGAAAATTAAAATTTGGAGAAATATTTTCAATATTCTACCCAACTATTGCAACAATTCGCCTTCACTACCAAAAATCGAGGTAACTTTTATCGGCTCGTGTCTTTGTGATGCTAGTGTCTCTTACGCACTGATGCAATCGGTATCCCCCCGAAAATTGGACAGTAACGCAAGCGACAATCCAACATCTGTTGGTCTCTAGGAACGAGGAGATCAGAACATGTCGAAACGCAGAAATCACGATACCGGCTTCAAGGCTCGCGTGGCGCTGGAAGCCGTGAAGGGCGAGCGCACCGTGTCAGAGCTGGCTGCCAAGTACGGTGTTCATCCGAAGATGATCCACCATCGGAAGAAGGCGCTGCAGGATGGGGCACCGGGAATATTCGAGCGCGGCATCAAGAAAACTGCCTAGGCTCAAGACCCATTGACCGACCGGAACCCCCAGGGGAATCGCATTTGAGAAATAGGATTTGCATGAGGGATTGATCCGGATTCTTTGGTAGGCTCGATTTGGAGTCTGCCGATGCCTTCGCTGATCACGATTTTTCGCGATATTCCAGACCCGCGCAGCGGCAATGCGCAGCGCCATGCCCTGCTCGACATGCTGACGGTTGCGTCGGTGTGCGGCGCGGAGAGTTGCGTCGACTTTGCCGAATTCGCCGAGGACAGGGAACCTTTACTGAGGGAGTTTCCGAGCGTTGAGAATGGCTTTCCAAGTGACGACACGTTCAGCCGGGTGTTCCGCCTGCTTGATCCGGCCACCTTCGGGCGCGCCTTCGAGGCATTCCTCACCGATCTGGGTGCGGACGGGCCGGGCGTGCTCGCCATTGACGGCAAGACGCTGCGGCGTTCCTTCGGCCGGGCAGCGGGCCGCTCGGCCCTGCATGTCTTCACTGCCTTCGGGGCGGATGCAAGGCTCAGTTTCGGCCAGCGCGCGCTGACGGCGGGCGAGAACGAGATCACGGCCGCCGGAGCGCTCCTGGCGAGGCTGGCGCTGGGCGGTGCGTTGGTTACCGGCGACGCGATCCATGCCCAGGTCGAGACCGCGTAACTGGTGCTGGACCGCGGCGTCGACTATCTGTTCGCCTTGAAGGCCAATCGCCCGTCGATGCTGGCGGCGGTCGCAGCCTACTTCGCCGACCCCGCCGAGCCTCTGCAGGTCTTCCAAACAACGGACGCCGGCCACGGCCGGATCGAGACCCGGCGTCACCGGGTAGCGCATTCAGTGGATTGGCTTTTCGGCGACCGCGCCAAGCCCGGCGCGCCGCGCATGCCCGGCCTGCCGCGCATGCCCGGCCTTGCCAGCCTCGCCTGCCTCTAAGCGACCCGCGATAACGGCCTGACCACCACCCGATATTACATCGCCCCCGCCCACCTGACGCCCGAACGCTTCGCCTGGGCCGCCCGCTCCCACTGGGCCATCGAGAACAGCCTACATTGGGTGCTCGACGTCACCTTCGACAAGGACTCAGCCCGAAATCGGGCCAAAAACGGTCCCGAAAACCTCGCAATCCTACGCCGCCTCGCCTTAAACCTGCTCCGCATCGCGCGACCAGGGCTACCCATATCCCGAAAACGAGAACGCGCAGGATGGTCCGACGACTTCGCAAAATCCATCATTGCCAAATGCGATAGCTCTGCCGGAACCCGCCCGGACTTGAACATCCACCCCTGCTGTATGAAAATCGACGGCGAATCGGCCTGCCATGGCCATGAGGCGGCGGCGCATCCCTGCCGGAAGCGCGGCCGGGCCATCGGCGATCCCGGCCGCGGGGCGCGCCGGCGGCAGGGTTGTCAGGCGCGGCGACGGCAGGGCACATGACGAACCAGCGCAAACTGCTTTTCACCGCCATCCTTCTCGTCGCCTATGGCTCGACCCCGGGCCTTGCCCGCGCCGCAAGCGAGTTCCTGATCGACTTTTCCCTCACGACGAAGATGCCGAGCTATCCGTCCGGCAACAGCACCTGCCAATATGTCGAGCGGATAAGGATCGTCGGCGACAAGATCCTGGAGAGCGGCGTGGGCAGCAAGTGCCGGTTCGCCGGCGGGCGCACCGGCGGCGCGGGCGAGGACAACCACAACGGCAATATCTACAAGCTGAACCAGTCCTATTCCCAGACGACGAAATGCGTGTGGAAACAGGGCTCGGAATATCAGGTCTGCGACAACGGCCGGAAGATCAAGCTGGGCAAGAACACCGGATCGACCTCCACCAGCGTTACCCGCGACACCTATACGAGCCGGCTTTCGGGCACGCAGCTGACCCTCTCCGCCCAGACTGTGCTGGGGGGCGAGAAATCGGAATGGCGCTATTCCTTCGACACGAAGGACTGCAGCAATTTCAAGGCCAGCTATAGCTCGCAGAGCAAGTTCGCCCGGTATTCGGCCCGGGCGAACGCCTGCAAGGTGGTGAAGTAGCGGCGTCAGGCAACCAGCTTGCCGGTCCTGGCCAGCGGGCTGAGGCCCAGCCATTGCTGCAGCTTGTCTTCCAGCTGGCGATTGCCGGTGACGTTCATCGCGCCCTCGTCCTTCGCCTTTGACACGGTCTTGTAACCCAGCCAGACCTCCGTCATCGTTCGCAGGGCGGTGGAGACATAGAGATCGACATCGTGCCCCGGGTCGACCGAGCACAGATCGACCTCCTGCCCCGGATCGACGATCAGCCACCAGTTCCGGCATGCATCCGACAGGTCGCGGAAGGTCACCTGGATGACGGAGCGCTTCTTCGGCATCGGGGTGGTGTCGATGTTGCGGCGCATGTCCCACATCAGCAGGTTGGGATCGAGATTCTGCAGCGTGGTTTCCGTCTCGACCCAGCGCTGGCCCCATTGGCCGACGGCGTCGATGATCGGCCGCAGGTCGTTTCCGGCGCGCGTGAGCGTGTATTCGAACAATTCCGGCTCGTCCTCCACCGGCGTCCGCGCCACGATGCCCGCCTCCTCCAGTTCCTTGAGGCGCTTGGAGAGCAGCGCGGGGGACATGCGGGGCGCGCCGCGCCGCAATTCGTTGAACCGGGTCGACCCGAGCACAAGTTCGCGCAGGACCACGAGCGTCCAGCGCGTGCAGATGACTTCCGCCGCCATGGCGAGCGGGCAAAACTGATTGTAGCTCTGGTTGGTCAAGACAGGCACTCCCTGTTGCGATAACGCCCCTTCGACCCGCAGAGCCTATTCCCGCGCCGGAGCGCCCGCCAGTTCAGTTTCTATACCGGGGGCGATTCATTTCCTGAACTGGCGGCGCGGCGGCGCCGCATGGGAGGACTTGGCCACGCCGCGGGATGGTCCCGGGCAGGACGAGGGAAGGAAATCATCATGCCACTGGTCGACATCCAGCTGATCGAAGGCGTCTTCGACAAGAGCCAGAAGCAGGAAATGATCCGCAAGGTGACCGACGCGATGGTCTCCATCGAGGGCGAGGCGCTGCGCGGCGTCACCTGGGTTCGCGTGCATGAGGTGGAAAGCGGGCAATGGGGCATTGGCGGCGTCGGGGTGACGGCCTCAGACGTCAAGGCAATGCAGGGCGAGCCCGCCTGATACCGGAGCGGACTTCGCGAGCACAGGGTCGCGAAGTCCGGCTCGACGATCTGTTTTCACGCATATTCTTGTCCGAAAAGTCGACCAACTTTTCGGGAATATGCTCCAGGAGCGGACCCGCACGCGAAACGGCGTCGGGTCCGCTCCGCCCTTGAAGACCCTCCAGCCGTCCCCAAAAAACTTAGCGAGTTGTCGAGGTATTCGCTTGTCACGCCCGCCGATCCTGGAATAGTTAGCGACATGACTAAGCATGACCGCGATCTCTCGCTGCTGTTCCACGCGCTCGCCGACCCGACCCGCCGCTCCATGCTGAGGCGGCTCGCCGGGACGCCCGCCGCGGTGAGCGACCTGGCCGCCCCCACGGGCCTCAAGCTGCCCACGGTGATGCGGCACCTCGCCGTGCTGGAGGAGGCGGGGCTGATCGCCACGTCGAAGGACGGGCGGGTTCGCACCTGCGCCCTCGTGCCCGGCGCGATGGACCCGGCGCGGACATGGCTCGACGAGCAGCGGGCGATCTGGGAGGGCCGGCTCGACCGGCTGGATGCATTCGTGATGCAGATGATGAAGGATCGCGGGGAATGACCCAGGATTCGGATACAGGCATTGAGGCAGGCGGCTTTGCGACGCTCACCTTCGAGCGGGAGATGGCAGCGCCGCTGACCACCCTGTGGGAGGCGTGGACGGCCCCGGCCGCACGGGCGATCTGGGCCCCGCCCTCACCCTCCGTCACCGTCGAATTCCTGGAAGCCGATACACGCGTCGGCGGGCGCGAGATCTCGCTGTGCAAGGCGGAAGGCCATGACGACGTGCGCTGCGAATGCGGCTGGCTGGTGCTGGAGCCGGAAACACGCAGCGTCAATTACGAGGTGATCTCGTCCGGCGGCCCGCAGGATTCGGCCGCGCTGGTGACGGCCGAATTCTCCGGCACGCAGGAGCGCAGCCGGCTGGTGCTGACGGTGCAGCTTTCCTCACTGGCGCAGGACATGGAGGCCGGCTACCTGCAGGGCTATGGCGCGGGGCTCGACAATCTCGCCGGCGTCGCCGAGCGCACCATGGTGCTGCGGCGGGTGATCAAGGCGCCGCGCCCGCTTGTGTGGGGCGCTTGGATGAACGCGGAAACCCTGCCGCAATGGTGGGGGCCGGACGGCTTTTCCTGCCGCACCAAGCGGATCGACCTCAGGGCCGGCGGCGAATGGGTCTTCGACATGATCGCGCCGGACGGCACGGTGTTTCCCAACCACCATGTCTATCACGAGGTGCGGCCGCAGGAGCGGATCGGCTATGCGCTGCATTGGGGCGAGAACGGCCCGAAGCACGCCGACGCCTGGGCCGCCTTCGAGGAAATGGACGGCGCGACGCAGGTGACGCTGGGCATGGTGTTCAGCACCGGCGAGGAGTTCCGCGAGGCCAAAGGCTTCGGCGCCGTGGAACTGGGACAGCAGACCCTCGGCAAGCTGGAACGGCTTGTGCTGTCGAGATGAGGGGGGGGAGTGTGGGGGAAAAACAAACTCCCCCATAGTGTTGCCGTGATAAATCACGGCTGGCATCTGCCTTTCAATGAAAATCGCCTTTCTAACAAATCATACTAATTTTTCTCCAGCCCGACATCGCAACTTGCAACATTCAACTGAACGATCGCCGAGTGCATAATTTCAAGATACATCCTCAATAGCTCTGGATTGTCACTTTCTATTTCTATAATTACTTTGGAAGACGATCCGTAACAATTGCGTCTTTGGACAACCAGAAAAAATACATAGGACAGATTGTCGATCCGGATTACGACCGCCCCCGCTGCATCGAATTTTTCTCCAACAACAGCGACATTCAAGACACCGGAGACAAGGCTGGGGCTATAATAAAAATTCATACCGTCAATGCTATTCATCCCTACATCAGAACCATTTCCCAATGCCAGACCCTCAAAAATAGTATATTTTGTGATATCTGAATCCAACGTATCATCGTCAATCGTTATGCTTCCTTCAAACTGCTGAGCAATAGATCGTATTTTATATTGCGGGCCTGAATCATAAAGCCATCTCGGAAATATCGATTCATTCAATTTAACAATCTCGTATACTTCCGGAGGCGCACTCGCAGGGTCCGGAAAGGCGTTGCCGCATTTCATCTTGAGCTGCCTCTCCAGCGAATCGGGAGAGAACCGGTAACGCAGCCCCCAGAACCCCAGGTAGATTTTTCTGTCCCTGCAATCTAAGTCCGACGGAAGCGAACAAACAAAATACCCCGCATAAACGATGCGATACCTCTCCGTCTTGATGCATTTTGCGCCAGCAATGCCATCCGGAACCAAGCTTCCGCTTTCCTCGGCAAACCGCATTACGCTGTCAACGAAGGATCCGGACGCATATCGGTCGGACTGGTAGTACTGCCAAGCAAAGCAGGCGCACAAAACCAGGAAAAGCCCGGCGACGGATATCGAAAGCTTGGTGCCCCACATATTCGCCTCCGACAAATCTCGTCGCCGATGATCTGACTCCGGCGTCCGCGGCTCGCCCGGCATGTCCCGCTTGTCCCGCTTTTCGCGCCATCCTCACAAGCGCGAAACGATCCGTCAATGCGCGCCAGGCGTGTTACTCCACCGCCTTCAGCCTTGGCCGTTCGAGCGGCTCGGAAAACTCCAGGTCGGCGATCCGCCCGCCGCGCCGCGCCAGCTTGCCCGAGGAGACGAGGATGTCGTCGACATCCTTGTTGACCATGGCGAAATGGCCGGCGAGCTTGCGCACCCGCTCGTCCAGCCGGTTCACATCCTCCACCAGGCGGATAACCTCGCCCTGGATCAGATGCGCCTGTTCGCGCATGCGGTGATCCTTCAGCACCGACTGGATGACCTGGATCGACAGCATCAGCAACGAGGGCGAGACGATGACGATGCGCGCCCGGTGCGCCCTGGCGACCACGCTTTCGTGCTTCTCGTGGATCTCGGCGAAGACCGATTCCGACGGCACGAACAGGAAGGCGGTGTCCTGCGTCTCGCCCGCGATGAGGTATTTCTCCGAGACCGCCCGGATATGGGCCTCCACGTCGCGGCGGAACTGCTGCTGGGCGATCTTCTCGCGCTCCGGCGTCTCGGCGGCGCGGATGGCGTTCCAGGCCTCCAGCGGGAACTTGGCGTCGATCACCAGCGGCGGCGTGTCGTTGGGCATGCGCACGATGCAGTCGGGCCGCGCGCCATTTGACAGGGTGAACTGCAATTCATAGGCGCCCGGCGGCAGGCCGTCGGCGATGATGGCGGCCATGCGCGCCTCGCCGAAGGCGCCGCGCGTCTGCTTGTTCGACAGGATGTTCTGCAACTGCGTCACCTGGCCGGACAGCGCGGTGATGTTCGACTGGGCGCTGTCGATGACGGCGAGGCGCTCCTGCAGCCGCGACAGGCTCTCCTGCGTCGATTTCGTCGTCTCCGCCAGCGACTGGCCGACTCGGCCCGTTACCGCCTCCAGCCGGTCGTTGATCAGGCGCACCATGTCGCCCTGGCGCGCGCCCAGATGCTCGGCCATGGCGGCCATGCGGCCGGTCAGCGCGTTCTGGCTGGCCAGCAATTCGGCCATGCGCGCCTCGGCCTCGCGCGCCCGCTCGCCCGCCGCCGCCAGTTCGCCCGCCCGCCGCCGGCCGGCGCGCCAGGCGAGGACCGTCCACACAAGCAGCAGCGCCAGCAGGCCGGCGCCGGCAAGCGCCAGCGCCTCGCCCAGCGCAACCGGGCGATTGCCGAGGCGAAACAGCGTCTGCCCAAGCAGGGCGGCGAGATCGGAATTGGCGTCCATTGCCGCAGGCTAGCCGATTCCCGATGAGAACAAAACAGGAATAACCACCCGGTTCGCCTCCCCTGCCGGCTTGACCGTTCCGCCCTTGTTTCTTATCTGGAAAGAAAAGGTATTCCGTTCATGACGATCCGCGAAATCATCCACATCCCGGACCCGATCCTGCGCGAGGTCTCACGGCCGGTCGAGCGGGTCGACGACGAATTGCGCCGCCTGCTCGACGACATGCTGGAGACCATGTACGACGCGCCGGGGATCGGCCTTGCCGGCATCCAGATCGGCCTGCCGCTGCGCGTCGTGACCATCGATCTGGGCGAACCGGACGAGGACGGAGCGGAAGACGGAGAAGAAGCCGCGCCCGACGAGACCACCGTCGAGGGAAGGCGCAAGCGCCGACGCAACCGCAAGCACGATCCGATCTTCCTGATCAACCCGAAGATCCTCAAGATTTCGGACGAACTTTCAATCTATGAGGAGGGGTGCCTGTCGATCCCGGAATATTTCGCCGATGTCGAGCGTCCGGCGCGGGTGACCGTTTCGCATGTCGACCGGGACGGCAAGGAACAGGTGATCGAGGCCGACGGCCTGCTGGCGACCTGCCTCCAGCACGAGATCGACCATCTGGACGGCAAATTGTTCATCGACCACATCTCGCGGCTGAAACGCGACATGGTGATCAAGAAGTTCACCAAGATCGCCAGGCAGAGCGGCAAGCAACCGGCCCGGCGGCTGGTGGGGTGACGATTCGGCCGAAGATGTGATATCATCGATATCAAATTGGAGGGTTCGAATGGTTGACATCCTGATCAGGGACATGCCGGCCGACCTCAAGGCGGAGGTTGAAAAACGCGCCAAGGCTGCCGGGCACAGCATTTCCGAAGAGGCCAAGCGGCTTCTGGCCGTCGCGCTCACGCGGAAGGAAGAAGACTTGCCCCTGGGCAAGGCGATGCGCGAAGCCTTCGGGGAGGCCGGCTTTGTCGATCTCGACCTTCCCCCGCGCACGGACAGTCCTTCCGACCCGTTTGCGCGATGATCGTCGCCGATTCCAATGTGATCTCGGAAATGATGCGACCGGCGGCCGATCCCGCCGTAGTCGCCTGGTTCGACGCGCGGCCCTATGGTTCCGTCTCGATGACCGCGCCGGGCCTGGCCGAGATCCGCTATGGAATCGAGCGGCTTGCGCATTCGCGTCGGCGCGAGAAGCTCGAGCAGGGTTTTGCCTTCGTGCTGAAGCGCCTGCTGTCGCCGGAGATTCTGGTGTTCGACGCCGATGCCGCCCATGCCTATGGACGGATCGTCAGCCGGCGCGAAGCTGCGGGCAGGCCTGTCCAGGTCGTTGACGCCATGATCGCCGCGATCTGCCTGGCCAATGGCGCGATGCTGGCGACGCGCAATGTCCGCGATTTCGAGGGGCTTGACCTGAAGCTCGCAAACCCGTTTGAAGCGGCCTGAACGCGCCGCAACCGCAAAAGCGCAACGGGAAAAGCAATGTCACTGCGTCTGATCTTCATGGGAACGCCGGAATTTTCCGTGCCGGTGCTGACCGCGCTGGTCGGCCAGGGTCACGACATCGCCGCCGTCTACAGCCAGCCGCCGCGCCCCGCCGGCCGGGGGATGGAGCCGCGCAGATCGCCGGTGCACGAGAAGGCGGAACTCCTCGGCATCGAGGTGCGCACCCCGGCCTCGCTCAAGGGCGAGGCGGCGCAGTCCGAATTCGCCGCGCTGGACGCCGATGCGGCAATCGTCGTCGCCTACGGGCTGATCCTGCCGAGGGCGATCCTGGAGGCTCCGCGGCATGGCTGCTGGAACGTCCACGCCTCGCTGTTGCCGCGCTGGCGCGGCGCGGCGCCGATCCAGCGCGCCATCATGGCCGGCGACCGCGAAACCGGCGTCATGGTGATGCGCATGGAGGCGGGGCTCGACACCGGGCCGGTCGCCATGGCCGAGCGCGTGACGATCGGACCCGACCTCACGGCGGGCGAACTGCACGACCGGCTGTCGCTGCTGGGCGCCGATCTGATGGTGCGCGCCGCCTCGGCGCTGGAGCGCGACAGCCTCGCCGTCCAGCCGCAGGCCGAGGATGGCGTCACCTATGCGGCCAAGATCGACAAGGGCGAGACCCGGATCGACTGGACCCGGCCGGCGGGCGAGGTCCACAACCATGTGCGCGGCCTGTCGCCCTTTCCCGGGGCATGGTGCGAAATGAATTTCGGCGGCAAGAACGAGCGGGTGAAGATCCTTCGCACATCGCTGGCAGAGGGAAGCGGCGCGCCGAGTACGGTTCTGGAGGAAGGCGGCGAAGATGCGCTGGTCGTCGCCTGCGGCGAGGGCGCGGTGCGGATCGAGCGGCTGCAGCGCGCCGGCAGGCAGGCGGCCGATACGGGCGAATTCCTGCGCGGCGCGCGAATCACCGCTGGCGCAGTGCTGGCCTGATGCCCCGCTACCGTCTGACCATCGAATATGACGGCACGCCGTTTTTCGGCTGGCAGCGGCAGGACGGGTTGATGACCGTGCAGCAGGCGCTGGAGGAAGCGATCGCGCAATTCGCCCGCCACCGCGTCACGGTGTTCGGGGCCGGCCGCACCGACACCGGGGTGCATGGGCTGGGCCAGGTCATCCACATCGACCTGGAGCGGGCCTGGGACCCGGCGAAAATCGCCGAGGCGGCCAATGGCATATTGAAGCAGGCCGACCATCCGGTCGCAGTGCTGGACGCCGAGCTTGCGCCGGAGAATTTCGACGCGCGCTTCTCGGCGAAGAGCCGGAGCTACCGCTATCGCATCGTCAACCGGCGCGCCAATCTGACCGTGGAGCGCGACCGCGCCTGGCACGTCAAGAAGCCGCTCGACATCGCCGCCATGCAGGACGCCGCGCAGGTGCTGGTCGGCCATCACGATTTCACGACCTTCCGCTCGCTCAACTGCCAGGCCAAGTCGCCGATGAAGACGCTGGACCGGCTGGACGTTGCCGCATCCGGGCCGGAGCGGATCGAGATCGTCGCGGTGTCGCGTTCCTTCCTGCACAATCAGGTGCGCTCCATGGTCGGAACGCTCAAGCTGGTGGGCGAGGGCAAATGGACCCGCGCCGACGTGGCGGCGGCGCTGGAGGCGCGCGACCGCAAGGCCTGCGGGCCGGTGGCGCCCGCCTGCGGGCTCTATCTGGAAGCCGTGGGCTATTGAGAGCACGCCGGCGGACGCGCCGGCGTCACGAGCCTTGGCCCTGCGTCGAGCGGGTATACTGGATCGACATCGGCGTGGTCAGCGTGCCGCCGGTCTCCAGCAGCGTCTTCAACCCGGAAAGCACCATCGGCCATCCGCCATAGAGCTGCGGGTTGGCGTCCTGCGGCAGGTCGTCATGCGTGACCGTCAGGCGGCAGGTGTCCTCGATCTGCGTGATCTCGATGGTCACCCGCGAGGTGCCGGCGGCCTCGACCTCGTCGCTCCAATGCGCGCGATAGGATTGCACCAGCCGAAAGGGGGGCGAAACCTCCAGGTTCTCGCCGTCGAAGATCACCCGCCCTTGGCCTTCAGCGCGATAGGGCGAGCCGGGAGCGAAGCTCGATTCGATGAGGACGCCGAACTGGTATTTCGACCGCTCCCGCGGATCGGTGAGCGCCGCCCAGAGGCGTTCCGGGGTGGTCTTGATGAAGATCTCGAATTCCTTGCGCATCCTTGGTTCCTCCAGTCGCGCCTTCATCTGCGTCAGCGCCGAGGCGAGCGGCGCGGCGTATCGGCTGACCCAGCGGTCATAGACCTGCTGGATCGGCACCGGGTTGAGAAAGTGCAGCTTCTCGCGCCCGACCTGACGCGCGAGCACCAGCCCGGCCGCCTCCAGGACGCGCAAATGCTTGGCCACCCCGAAGCGCGACATGGCGAAGTGCCGTTCCAGCGCCGTCAGGCTCTGTCCGTCTTCCGCCTGCAATCGGTCGAGCAATTCCCGACGGGTCGGATCTGCCAGCGCCTTGAAGATGTCTTCCATGCAGCGAGGATATGAGACCCTTTGGTCTCGCGTCAATCGTCATGTGACCATTTGGTCTCCTTTTATCCCGACATTGCCGACGGCGACTCCCGGCGCGCCGCGCATGGCTCGTCTTGACCGCGCCGCGGCGAACTCCCATCTTCATTGGCCGGCCTGCCGCATCGGAGTACCGCTTGGAAACCGAAACATCACGCTTCGCCCTCTCCCTTGCGACCGCCTCGCACTTCTCCGCCGCGCTCGACGAAACAGCGCATATTCCCTTGCCCGAGGACTGGTGGATCGCCGCAACCGATGTTGTGCGCTCGCGCGACGCGATCGCGGCGGGCCGCTACAAGGCGGTGAACATGGCGGGCGTATCGATGATCTCGGCGGCGATGAACGCGCTCGGAGAATTCGACGTGCCCTATGCCTTTGGCGGGGACGGCGCGATCGTGGCGATCGCGGAGGGCGAGGCCGGGCTGATCCGCGAGGTCCTTGCGAAGACGGTCACCCTGGCGCGCGAGGAAATGGACCTGGAATTGCGGGCGGCGCTGGTTCCGGTGGCGCGCCTGCGCGCCGACGGGTTCGACGTGCGGGTGGAGGCGGTGCGCATCTCCGATGCGATCCGCAATTTCGCCTTTTCCGGCGGCGGCGTCTCGCATGCCGAGCACCTGCTGAAAGCCGGCGAATACGCAGTCGCGGCGGCCGCCCCCGGCGAGCGGCCCGACCTGACCGGACTTTCCTGCCGGTGGACGCCGATCAGCGCGGCCGGGCGCAAGATCGTCTCGATCATCGTCGAGCCCGGATCGGCCGCCTCGAAGACCGGCTTCACCGAATCAGGCCGGGCCTTCCTCGAACTGCTGGGCATGGAAGGCGATGGCGCGAGCCCGATCCCGCCGGCCGGCCCCGGCATCCAGTGGCCGGTCGAGGGCGTGGAACTGGAGGCGCGCGCCACGCGCGGCAAGCTGAGCGTGGCGGCGATGCGCCGAAAGCTGAACGTGCAGACATTCCTCGCCTGGCTGATCTTCAAGACCGGCATCCGGATCGGGACCTTCGACCCGAAGGTCTATCAGCGCGTCACCGGGCAGAATACCGATTTCAGAAAGCTGCAGGACGGACTGCGCATGACGCTCTCGTTCGACGAGGCGCAGTTGCGGCAGGTCGAGGCGTTCCTGGAGGATTTGCGCAGCCGCAAGCTGGTTCGCTACGGGCTCTGCGTCCAGGAGAAGGCGGTGCTCACCTGCTTCGTGCCGTCGGTGACGGACGATGCGCATTTCCATTTCCTGGACGGGGCGGGCGGCGGCTATGCCGGCGCGGCCTCCGCCATGCGCGAGTGACCGCCTACCACAGCGTTTCCATGGCGCGGCCAGCCCATTTGTCGTCATAGTCCTTGCCGCCTACGCGATCGGCCGACAGGAAGGCCAGAATCTCCCCGGCGCTGGGCAGGCTGGCCGGATCGACCTGCGCCGTCGCATCCCACAGCCGCGAGCGCACCAAGGCGCGGCCGCACTGGAAATAGACTGCGCTGGTGCGGATGACGATCACCGTGCGCGGCTCGCGCCCGTCCACCGCGAAGGAAGCCTTCACCGCCGGATCGGCGGTCAGATGCGCCTCGCCATTGACGCGCAGGCAGTTGAGCGAGCCAGGCACCATGAAGCACAGCGCCACGCGCGGATCGCGCACGATGTTCCTCAGCGAATCGATGCGGTTGTTGCCGCGCCGGTCCGGCATCATCAGCGTGCGCTCGTCCTCGACCCGCACGAAGCCCGGCATGTCGCCGCGCGGGCTGCAATCCATGCCCTCCGACCCGACGGTGGCCAGTGCGCAGAAGGGGGAGGCCTCGATGAAGGCGCGGTAATGCGGGATCACCTGCGGCACTTCCTTGACCAGCGAGGTCTCGCCCGGAACGCCGTAAATCGCTTCCAGCTCCGCCACGGTTGCGATGCGCTGCATGATGCTACTCCTTGCCGGGGAACCAGCTTTCCAGGAATTCCAGATAGATCGCCGTCAGGGTTTCCAGGTCCGCGAGCGCCACATGCTCGTCCACCTGGTGCATGGTCCGGCCGACGAGACCGAATTCCACCACCGGGCAATAATCCTTGATGAAGCGCGCATCGGAGGTGCCGCCGCCGGTCGAAAGCGCCGGCCGCCTGCCCGTGACATTGTGGACCGCCTGCGACAGCGCGCCGGTAAGCGCCTCGTCGCGCGTCAGGAAGACCGGGCTGACCCGGCCGACCCACTCCACCTGGAAAGCCGCCGGCCCGCCCTTGCCGCGGCGCAGCCTGCCATTGTTGGCCCCGGCCTCGAAGCGGCGCAGGATCTCGGCGCGAACGCCCTCGCCGTCCCACAAATCGCAGAAGCGGATGTTGAAGGCGGCGCTGGCGCTGGCCGGGATCACATTGGTGGCGCGGTTGCCGACATCGATGGAGGTCACCTCCAGATTGGTCGGCTGGAAGGCGTC
>JAUIBM010000517.1 GCA_030428345.1 Alphaproteobacteria bacterium
CCGCCCGTTACCTACACGACGTTCCAGGCCCGCGATCTCGGCAGTGACACCGCAGAACTCTTTCAGCAGGCCGTGCGTGATGCGCACGAGCGTTTTGATCCGCAGGTTATGCTGGTTGGCGCGTCCTGCACTGCAGAGCTGATCCAGGATGATCCGGGTGGCCTGGCTGAAGCGCTCGAGCTTCCGGTTCCGGTTATCCCGCTTGAGCTCCCATCCTATCAGAAGAAGGAAAACTGGGGCGCAGCGGAAACCTTCTATCGCCTGGTCCGCGGACTTGCGCCCAGAAGCGCGGAGCCGCGCGATCGCTCGCTGGACAGGCGTTGCAACATCCTTGGCCCCACGGCCCTCGGCTTTCGCAATCGCGACGACATCGAGGAGATCCGCCGGCTCCTGGCGACGATGGGCGTCGAGGTCAATGTGGTGGCCCCGCTCGGCGCGACGCCGGCCGACCTGATGCGCCTGCCCGATGCCGGCTTCAACATCGTGCTCTATCCCGAGATCGCCGACACCGCGGCGCGCTGGCTCGAACGCGAGCACGGCCAGAAGCGGGTTGAAACGGTTCCGCTGGGCGTCGGTGCGACACGGCGTTTCGTCCGCGAGGTCGCGGCGCTGGCGGGGCAGGACCCTGAGGCCGCGCTCGCCACCTGCCAGGAGCGACTCTCCTGGTATTCGCGATCGATCGACAGCAATTACCTCACAGGCAAGCGGGTCTTCATCTATGGCGACGCCACGCACGCGCTCGCCGCGGCCCGCATCGCCAGCGAGGAACTGGGCTTCCGGGTCTGCGGCCTCGGCACCTATTCGCGCGAATTTGCCCGCGAGGTGCGCGCCGCAGCCGCGCAATACGGCGTCGAGGCGCTGATCAGCGACGATCACATGGTGGTCGAGGCGGCCATCGCAAAGGCCGAACCGGAACTTGTGCTCGGCACGCAGATGGAGCGCCATACCGCCAAGCGCCTGCGCATTCCCTGCGCGGTGATCTCGGCGCCGGTGCATGTGCAGGATTTCCCGGCGCGCTATTCCCCGCAAATGGGGTTCGAGGGCGCGAATGTCATCTTCGACAGCTGGGTTCATCCGCTGATGATGGGGCTGGAAGAGCACCTGCTCGGCATGTTCCGGGACGATTTCGAGTTCGCGGACGACGCGGCGCCCTCCCATCTCGCCAGGCATTCCCAATCGAGCACGAAGGCGCCCGAGGCCGCTCCGGCCGAGGCTGCGCCGGTCGCCGCCGCCACTACTTCCGCCGTTTCGTGGACATCGGAGGCGCAGCGCGAACTGCAGCGGATCCCCTTCTTCGTGCGCGGCAAGGCGCGCCGCAACACCGAAAATTTCGCCACCGAACGCGGACTTAACCCGATCACCGTCGAGACCCTGTACGATGCCAAAGCTCACTTCGGCCGATAGGGCGCCCGGCGCGGGCGCAGATCAGCGGGCCGGCCCGGGCAAGGGGCCGGTGGCGATCAATGTCGTGATCCTGACGCTGGACAGCCACATGGCGAGCGCGGTGGAGCGGGCACGCGGCCTGCTGATGCGCGACCTGCCCGGCCTGAACCTCACCCACCACGCCGTTGCGGAATGGGTGGCGGACCCGCAAGCCGCCGAATCGTGCCGGCTGGAGATCGCCAGGGCCGACATCATCATCGCGAACATGATCTTCCTGGACGAGCACGCCAGGCTGGTCGGCCCGTGGCTCGAGGCGCGCCGCAACGCCTGCGACTGCATCATCGCCTGCATGTCGGCGGCCGAGATCGTCCGCACGACCAGGCTGGGCGGCTTCGACATGTCCAAGCCGGCGGGCGGCGTGCTGGCCCTGCTCAAGCGTCTTCGCGGTTCCGGCAAGCCGGGAGCCTCGGGCGGGCGCAACCAGATGAAGCTGCTGCGCTCCCTGCCGCGCATGCTCAAATACATACCCGGCAAGGCGCAGGATGTGCGCGCCTTCTTCATGGCGATGCAGTACCTGCTGGCGGGCTCGGACGAGAACATCGTCAATCTGGTGCAGTTCCTGGTCTCGCGCTATGCGGCCGGTCCGCGCGAGGCTTTGCGAGCAGCGATGAAGTCGCGCGAGCCGGTCGAATATCCCGGCACGGGCCTCTATCACCCCGCGCTGAAGAACCGCGTGACGAGCCAGCTTTCCGAGCTCTCCAAGGCGACCGGCAGGAAGGGCAGCCGCGGCCGCGTGGGCCTGCTGGTGATGCGCTCCTACATCCTGGCGGACAACACCGCGCACTACAACGCCGTGATCGAGGCGCTGGAGGCGCGCGACCTGGAAGTCATTCCGGCCTTCGCCAACGGTCTCGATTCACGCTCGGCGATCGAGCAGTTCTTCATGCGCGAGGGCAAGACGAATGTCGACGCCATCGTCTCGCTGACCGGTTTCTCGCTGGTCGGCGGCCCTGCCTACAATGACAGCGCCGCCGCCGAGGAAATGCTGGCGAAGCTGGATGTGCCCTATGTCGCCGCCTTCTCGGTCGAATTCCAGACGCTGGAGGAGTGGCGCTCGGGCGATCAGGGGCTGAGCCCGGTCGAGACCACCATCATGGTGGCAATCCCGGAGATCGATGGCGGCAGCGGGCCGATCCTGTTCGGCGGCCGCTCGCAGACCGGCGGAAACGGGCGGGACATGACTGCCGAGCCGGAACGCGTGGAAATGCTGGCGGCGCGGGTGGCACGGCTCGTCGCGCTGCGCCGCAAGCCGCGCGCCGAGCGCCGCATCGCCACGATCCTCTACAATTTCCCGCCCAATGGCGGGGCGATCGGGACCGCCGCCTATCTGTCGGTCTTCCGCTCGCTCTTCAACACGCTGAAGTCGATGAAGGCCGAGGGATATACCGTCGAACTGCCGCGCGATGTCGATGCGCTGCGCGAGGCGATCCTGGAAGGCAATGCCGGACGGCATGGCGCACAGGCCAATGTCGCCGACTTCGTCGACGTGGAAAGCCATGTCCGCAAGCAGCGCTGGCTCGACGAGATCGAGAGCCAGTGGGGCCCCGCGCCCGGCCGCCAC
>JAUIBM010000518.1 GCA_030428345.1 Alphaproteobacteria bacterium
GCGGTTGATGCGCTTGGCGAGTTCCGGCCCGGCATTGGCGGGATAGAGCGACTGGTCGGGATACATTGCCGAGGCGGTGTTGGCGTCGGCGGCGACCTGCCAGCCGGAGAGATAGATCGCCTTCAGCCCGGCGCGGACCATCTGCATGGCCTGGTTGCCGGAAAGCGCGCCCAGCGCGTTGATGTAATCTTCTTCGTGGATCAGCTTCCACAGGCGGTTGGCGCCCATCTCGGCCAGGGAATACTTGATGTCGATCGAGCCGCGCAGCCGCTTCACGTCAGCGGGCGTATAGGGGCGCTCGACACCGTCGAAACGGCCGGCCGGAGCCGAGGGAACCAGGTTGTAAAAATCAGTCATGATGCTTCTCCGCTGCCTGCTATGCGGCTGGTTGTGGGTCGGGCTGCGGCTTCCCTTCAGCCCTGCGATGCAGCCTGATTTACATTGCAGCGCAAAACATGCCAGCGTTTTGGACGTCTCGCGGCCGATATTCGGGTCACGCTGTGTTGTGTTTGACAAGTCACGGTTGTAAACCTGTCACAATTGTAAAATGCGCGTCCGGCGTTTCGCCCGGAAATCTTGTCAAAGGTTTGTAAATGGCCGACCAGAAGATCTTCGCCGGGCCCCGCATTCGCCGTGTTCGCAACTCGCTCGGCCTCACCCAGACCGCCATGGCCGAGGAACTGGGCATTTCGGCCTCCTATCTCAACCTGATCGAGCGCAACCAGCGGCCCTTGACCGTTCAATTGCTGCTCAAGCTGGCTTCCGTCTACAAGCTGGACCTGGAGGAGTTGCGCGGCCAGGCCGGCGGATCGGTCACGGCGCTGAAGGAAGTGTTCGCCGATCCGTTGCTCGCCGGCGAACTGCCCGCAGACCAGGAAATTGTCGAGCTGTCGGAAGCCGCGCCCAACGCCGCAATGGCGATGGTCAAGCTCTACCGCGCCTATCGCGAATCGCTCGACCGGCTGTCCGATCTGTCCGACGTCCTGGCCCGCGAGGGCCATGCGACCGCGAGTTCGGCGGCGCGCCTGCCCTATGACGAGGTGCGCGACCTGTTCGAGCGCCGGCCCAATCATTTCCCGGCGCTGGAGGACGCCGCCGAGCGGTTCCACGCCAGCCTCGACCCGGGCAATGACCTGGCGCCCGCGCTGAAGCGCTGGCTGAAATCGGCGCACGACATTTCGGTGCGCCTGCTCCCGGTCCACGCGATGCCGATGTGGCGGCGGCGCTTCGACCGGCACTCCATGCGCCTTTTCCTGTCGGAACGGCTTTCGCCCTTCGACCAGCTGCGCGAGATCGCCCTGGAGGCGTGCCTGCTGGAGATGCGCGGCGTCATCGATGCGGAAATCGAGTCGCTGAAGCCGGGAAGCGACGAAGCCCGGCGTCTGGCCCGTTTCGAGCTTGCCCGCTACGCCGCGCATGCGCTGATGATGCCCTATGAGGCGTTTCGCGCGGCGGCCGAGCGGGTCTCGTGCGATGTCGACGTGCTGGCCTCGCGTTTCGGGGTCTCCTTCGAGCACGCGGCGAACCGGCTGACGATGCTGGCGCGCGCCTCGCGTCCCGGCGTGCCCTTCTTCATGCTCGAGGTCGACAATGCCGGTCACCGCTTCCGCCGCGCTGGCGCGCAGGGCTTTCCGCAGGCCCGCTTCGGCGGACAATGCCCCAAGCTGCCGGTCCACTCGGCCTTTGCCCAGCCGGGACAGATCCTGGTTGAAAAGGTCGAAATGCCGGATGGGGCGGAATTCCTCGTCATCGCGCGCACGCTGGACGGGCCGCAGTCGGGCTTCAACGAGCGGGTGCGCCGCACTGCCATCCTGCTCGGCTGCGACATCGGCTTTGCCGCCCAGACCGTCTATGGCGCAGCGGTCACCGGAGCGGGCAATGTCGCGACGCCGATCGGCCCTGCCTGCCGGGTCTGCGAGCGGCAGGGATGCCTGGCGCGGGCCGAGCCGCCGATCACCCGCCCGCTTGGCCTGGACGAGATGGTCACGGGTCTCAGCGCCTTTGATTTCCGCTAGAGGATTTGCGCCGGCGCGCTACCGCAGCGGCCAGTCATAGTCGTCGTCCTTTGGATAGGACGGATTGCGCGTGAACAGCGGCGCCTCGATCGAACCGCCGACAAAGACCAGCGCATCCATGGAATAGGGCGCGCCGGGTTCCGTCGACTGGGGCGCCGGTCCCAGGCCGATACGCATGGCGATGCCGCGCGAACGCAGTTCCGCCTTGCCGCTGACGTCGGCGATGACTTTTCCGCTGGACAGGCGGAAATTGCGCACCAGCACCGTATTGCGGAAGAGAGCGAGACTGGCGTTCAACTCCTTGAACGCCGTCATGCCTCCGAGCTTCAGTTCGCCCGATTCGTCCTTGCTCAGCGAAACGGCGCGCATCGCGGCGAGGTCGATGCCCGAGAGTACCCCGTCCCGCAGCTTCAGTTTCGCCGAACCCTGCATGTTGGCGAGCACCTCTTCGGGAGCCGCGCCATGCGATTTGAACGCGATCTGAGCGTCGCCCTTTCCGGAATAGTTGAGCGGCGATCCGGCGAACAGTTCCGCCGATTGCGCGGCGTCGAAGCCGGAAAGCATGCCCTTGGCTTCGATCGTCGCTTCGGCCTGCTTGAAGCGGGTGGAAATGCTGCCGGCCAGGACGCCGCCGAAAATGCCCGCATTGCCGATATCGATCTGGCTTTCCTGCGGCTTGATCGAAACGGCGGCGGCCAGGTCGCGCGCGGTTATTCCCGGCAGGACGGCGCGCCCGGCGGAAATGCGCAGATCGAACTCGAGCGAATCGGAAAGACGCAGCCCGCCGAGATTGCTCCGGCCAATGCCCGCCTCCTGGCGGAATGCCGCGAAATACGGGGTGAGGTCCAGTTCGTCGCAGGCCAGCGTTCCATTGACCTTCGGCATTTCGCGGCCGCGATAGGAAATCTGCAGCGCGCCCTTGCCGCGATTACCGTCGAGCGTCACGTCGGCGTCGGTGAAGTTGAACTGGTTCGGCGAGGCGTCGAG
>JAUIBM010000519.1 GCA_030428345.1 Alphaproteobacteria bacterium
GTAGGAGCGCCAAGGTGGGGCGGTTTGCACATCATATTGTGGACGAAAGCGCCGCGAGAGACTAGTGTTGTGGCATGACATACCAATCGGCCACGATCTCCGACGACCTGAGCACCCTACCGCAGCTGCCGGGCTGGGTCACGTCCCGGCGTGCCGAAACCCGTGAAACTGTGGCCTTTCGGTCAGGGGCCGCGCTGATGGTGCTTGACCAATTGATCGGCGATCCCAGATATGGCGTGCCGGTGAAACTGTTGGCCAACCGGCTGGCGCTGAGTGCCGCGACGGCCACCTCGAAACTTGAAGGCCGCCTGGCGCGGGAGGCGGATATCCGCGATGCCTATCATCTTGCACCACCAGGAGAGGCACGCGGACCTGATGGCGATTTTCTGGCGTTCTGGCGCGAAGCCGTCCAGTTGCGCTTGCCGGGTCGGCTGGTCGTGCAGCAGCGCCTGTAGGGCCCGCGCCAGCCAGTGCGGGCGCACCATTTCATTCATGCGTTCGGGAACGATGGTTGAATCCGCGATCAGATTCGGCAGGGCGGCCGTCCAGGCCGTAATCAGGAATCGGATGCGGTACATCAGCCAGTCGAGCCGGTAGATCGACACCATCGGCACGCGGTGCAGCGCCAGTTCCAGCAGCACGGTGCCCGAAGCGGCGAGCGCGACATCGGCGGTCCGGAAAGCCTCCATCTTGCCTGCCTCGCCGGAAATGATTTCCGGCTTGACCCGCCATCCCGCGATTGAGGCCCGGATCTCTTCCTCCAGATGCGGGACGGCCGGCAACATCGCCCGGAAGGCGACTCCGCGCTGTTCGAGAATGTCCAACGTCTCGCCGATGTCCGGCAGGAGCGAGCGGATTTCGCCGCGCCGCGAACCCGGCAGGACGAGGAGGCGCGCCGGATCGGACACGCGCGTGCGATCCGGCAGGGACAAGCCCTCGAACCGTCTGGCGAGCGGGTGACCGACATAGGTCGCATCGGGGCCTCCCAACTCCTTGAGCAATTCGGGTTCGAACGGCAGCAGCGCCAGCACGTGGTCGATATAGGCCTTCATCGTCCGTGCCCGGCCGGGCCGCCAGGCCCAGACGCTGGGGCAGACATATTTGACGATCGGGACGCCCGGCAAGCGCGCCCTCACCCGTTTCGCCACCCGGTGGGTGAAGTCAGGGCTGTCGATCAGCACGATCAGGTCAGGCTGCCGCGCCACGATGTCGCGAACCGTCATGCGAAGGCGGCTGATGATCATGGGCAGCCTTGCGAAGACCGCCGCTATCCCCATGACCGAAATGTCGGAAATGTCGAACAGGCTGGCGACACCGCGCTCGCGCATGCGCGCCCCACCAAGGCCCATCGGCTCCACCGCGAGCCCGATTTCCGCAAAGGCATCGATCAGGTCGGCGCCCAGGGCATCGCCAGACTCCTCGCCGATGACGAAATAGATCCGGCGCGCTGCCTCAGCCATTCGCGTCCTCCGTCGGCGCAACGACCCCGTAGACGAAGATCCCGGCTGCTGCCGCCGCCACCAGCGTCGCCTCGCGCTCGAGAATGATGCTGCGCCCCGCCTCGATGGCGATCCCCCTGAGGCCGGCCTTGACCACGCCAGAAACGGTGTTTGGACCGATCGCCGGAAGGTCGGCCCGCATGTCCTGACCGGGCTTCATCGTCTTGACGAGGACGCCGTGCTTGCCGGCTCTTGGCATGCGTCCGATCTCACGCAGGTGGCGGATGCGCTCCAGCAAGGCATCCGTGCCTTCCACCCCCTCCACCGCGACGACGCGCGAGGCTTCTGCGACGGCAGCCTGGCCGATGTCGAAACGGCCCAGCGCCTTGCACGCCTCGAACGCCAGACGGATACCGGCAAGCTCGCCGGCGCTCGGCCTTGGCCCGGCAATGCGCCCCTCCCCCGCCAGCAGCCCCGGCGCGATCTCGTGCGCGCCGACGATGGCGATGCCACGCCTTTCGAATATGCGGATGAGCCCCGAAAGCACGGTATTGTCTCCTCCCAGCATGAACACCAGCGCCTGCGGCAGGGCCAGCATCGCCCCGAAATCCAGCTTCAGCTTGAAAAGGTCCGGACGCCGGTGAATCCCGCCGGCGAACACCACTTCCCTGATCTGCCTTTGCCGCAGCAGGCGGAACAGCCTTCCAACCTGCCCCCACGCCAGAAACTCATGGTCATAGGCGCAAATCTCCGGACCGGCCTCGCCTTCGATTCCCACCATGAAGGGCTCGCGTCCGGACGCCCTGGCGCCCTCGGCGATCTCAAGCGGAAGATTGCCATAGCCGCATATGACGGCGATGTTGCGTTGCGGCTCAGATACGGGCGACGGTCTGTCGGTCATCGAGTGTTGCCAGCCCCCCGACGCAGGTTTCAGGTCTCCCGCAGCGAACGCGGTGTGCACAGGGACCTGTCGCCCCCCTCGATGATGAAATTCGCGATCACCGACACGATCTCGTCCTGGCGCAATTGCGGATCAAGGGCGGCAACGGATTCCTGCACGGTGCCTTCGGAGTGGAATATCTCCTTGAAGGCGCGTCGGGCGTTGTGAATGCTCTCACGCGGGACGCCGGCGCGCTTCATGCCGATGAGGTTGAGCCCGCCCAGATAGGCGCGATTGCCGAGCGCCATGCCATAGGGGATGACATCGGCCTCCACGCCCGCCATGCCGCCGACAAATGCGTTGCGGCCGATGCGGCAGAACTGGTGGATGCCCGCTCCACCGCCCAGGATGACATTGTCGCCGATCTTGCAATGGCCGGCCAGCATCACGGCGTTGGAGAAGATGATCCCGTTCCCGAGAATGCAGTCATGCGCGACATGGGCATTGGCCAGAAACACGCAGCGATCGCCGATGATCGTTTCGCAATGATCGCCAGCGGTGCCCGGATTCATGGTCACCCCCTCCCGGATCAGGCAATCGACACCGATGACAAGGGAATTGGATTCGCCGTGGAACTTGAGATCCTGCGGCTCGTGGCCGATCGAGGCGAACGGAAAGATG
>JAUIBM010000520.1 GCA_030428345.1 Alphaproteobacteria bacterium
TCGAAGCCGGTGCAGTTCGACGCGCAGTTCCTGGAAGCCAAGAATGCCGGCATCCCGGTCATCACCATTTCGAGCGGCTCCAGCCCGCACACGCTGTTCGACGTCACGCCCAATGAATATGTGATGGCCTCCGAAGCGGCGGTCTATCTGCTTGGGACCATCAATTTCGAAGGCAATATCCTGGTCCAGAAGTTCGAATCGAACACCGGCGCGCGCATCCGCGGCGAGATCCTCGATACCGTCCTTTCGGAAAACCAGGCCGTGAAGGTTGTCGGCCAGCATTCCATGGCCCGCACCAGCAGCTGGCGCGACGACGTGCGCAACGGCATGAGCGCGCTGATCCTCCAGAACGCCGGGAATTTCAAGGGCGTATGGGCCGCATTCGACGGACAGGCGCTGGTGATCGACGACATCCTGCTGGAGCAGGGCCTGAAGAAGGGCGACGTATCGCTCGTCTCCATCGATGGCGGGCAGGAAGTCTTCCGCCGCATCAAGGACCCGAACTCGATGATGACGGCGACGGTCTCCATCCCCTTCGAGGACATGGCGCTGTCGGCAGTCACCAAGATGAAAGAGATCGCGGTCGACGGCAAGGACAAGAAGGATCTGGTTCCCGGTCCCTATCTGTTCATCCCGGCGACCCTGGTCGACGCGAGCAATGTCGACCAGTTCATCAAGTAGCCAGCCCGAACCCCGAATGGCGGGAGCCCCGGCTCCCGCCTCACGCTGATCGAGAGTGCGCCATGCCGGTCAAGATATCGACCCGGAACGTCTTCAAGAAATTCGGCGCCGTCGAGGCGCTGCGCGGCGTCAGCATCGACGTGCATGAAGGCGAGGTTCACGCGATCTGCGGCGACAACGGCGCCGGAAAGTCCACCCTGATCAAGATCCTCGCCGGCGTCGAACAGCCCGACTCCGGCGAGATCCTGATCGGCGGCGCTCCCTGCCGGTTCGATTCGCCGAACGCGTCGCTGCGCGCCGGTCTCGCCACCATCCACCAGGATCTGGCGATCGCGCCGCAGATGACCATCTACCAGAACATCTTCATGGGCGCCGAGATCACCCGCAACGTGCTCGGCCTGCGCCTTCTGGACAAGCGCAGGATGCGCCAGGACGCGCTTTCCTACATGTCGCAACTGAACGGCTCGATCACCGACATGAACGCCAAGGTGGAGTCGCTTTCCGGCGGCCAGCGCCAGGCGGTCGCCATTTGCCGGGCCCTGCGCTGGAACGCCAATGTCGTGATCCTGGACGAGCCGACCGCCGCGCTCGGCGTGCGCGAGACCGAACAGGTGCTGGACCTCGTCAAGTCGCTCAAGGCGAACGGCAAGACGGTCATTCTGATCAGCCATGCGATGAAGGACGTGGCGGCGGTCGCCGACCGCGTCAGCATCCTGAGAAATGGCGAGAACCAGATCGATCTGGTCGGCGGCGATCTGACGGCCGACAATCTGGCGCACTACATCCTGAGCGGTGAGGAAAAGCGCGTCCATTAGCCGCCTCCTCCGGACAGCCTCCCCCGCAAATCCCGCGACCAAGCCGTTGGCCAGCCTTCGCAATTGCGAAATGGCGCCTGATGGCGCATTTACCGCTTAGTCCAAACGGCAAGCGCGACCGACGCCCTGTCGGCGACCCGCACGCCAATTCCGCATGAGGCCTGAAACAATGGCGCAAGTTCTGGCATTCGACCTGGGCGGCAGCAGCCTGAGGCTGGCGATCGTCTCGGGCGACGGCGCGTTCGAGGCGATGGTCCAGTTGCCGCTGGGCTTTGAGGGAGACGGCGAGCGATGCTTCGAGGCCGATCCGATGCTTTGGTGGACGGCATTCCGCTCCGGCTGCGCCCAACTCGCCGAACAGGGGCATGATCTTTCGCGCATCGACGCCATAGCCGGATGCGGCTTCACCCGCACGCAGGTATTCCTCGATTCGCACCGCAGGATCGTTCGGCCGGCAATCGCCTTCCAGGATTCGCGGGCGGCCGGCGTCCTGCAGGAAATCCGCGCCGCGGCGCCGGGCAGCTTCGCCGATCTCGGGCCGTACGATCCGCTCGCGCGGCTGCTCTGGCTGCAACGCAACGAGCCGGAAAACTGGAAGCGGACCAGCACGGTCGTTGAACCCAAAGACTTCCTCAACATGATGCTGACCTCGCTCGTTTTCTCGGATCCGGTGTCCCAGCGCCCGTTTGCGCGCAACCTGGAAGCCGTGACGACAGAGGAACTGGCCTCGCTGCAGCTTTCCCGGTCCAGCCTGTCGCCGGAACGCTCGCCCTTCGAGGCGATCGGCGCGGTGCAGCCCGGCCTGCCCGCTCCCCTGGACGCGCTGGCCGGCAAACCGGTGCTGTGCGGCGCGATGGACACCTGGAGCGGCGTCCTTGGATCGGGGGCGTTGCAGCAGGGCGTCGCCTACAGCATCTCGGGAACAAGCGACGTTTTCGGTCTCATCTGCGAGCGTGCGCACAAGGCGGAGGGATTGCTGACCGTCGAATGGGGTCCCGACCTGTGGCAATTGGGCGGGCCCAGCCAGGGCGCGGCAACCCGGCTGCTGTGGGCCGCAAACATTCTCTTTCCCGGGCAGGCGGTGGAGACGGCCATCGCATCGGCGCTGGCTTCGCCGACCCCGAGCCCGATCTTCCTTCCCTATCTGGACGGCGAGCGGACGCCCTTCTGGGATTCGGATCTCCAGGGCGCCTTTGTCGGCCTCAGCGCCTCGCACGGATCGAAAGCGCTGCTGAAGGCTGTCGCGGAGGGGATGAACTATCTGTCGCGCGAGGTGTTGCGGCGGGCCGAGGAGGCCTCGGGCATTCGCGCCAGCCATGTGTGCTTTTCGGGCGGACTTTCCAACAATCCGGCCCTGTGCCAGCTCAAGGCCGTGGAAGCCGGCGTGGATCGCATCGACACGGCCATCTCAGCCTTTGCCGGGGGCACGAGCCACCCGAGCACGGAGGCCATGGTGGCCGCCCTGGCGGAAGATCCCCGGGCCACGGGCCTGCCCCTGGAGG